>JAENVV010000191.1 GCA_016650365.1 Acidimicrobiia bacterium | reverse complement strand
CTCAGCTCCACGGTCGGGCCATCCCCTGCGGACGGACTGACTGACTGACATACAACTCAACCCGGAAGGGCGTTGGATTGGGACCGTGAATCGGCCTGATACAATTCCCACTCCTTCGGGCCTATAGCTCAGCTTGGTTAGAGCGCTTCCCTGATAAGGAAGAGGTCCCTGGTTCAAATCCAGGTAGGCCCACCGTGCGAAACCCCGCTCCCAGAGCGGGGTTTCCTGGTACTCGAGAGTTGCGCCGACCGTGTTCTTTGGTTTAGTCCACACCTGGTCCACACGTGATTCGCGAACGCCGATCACCAAATTGCCTGCCACAACGACCCCTTGACCGACCCGCCGGGGATCCTCACGAACGCGTTCGTTATTCACTTGGCCATTGAGGACGTAGCGTTATTGTGGCATGATTGTGGCATGACCAGAGTGAGACTTAGCACCACGGTGGACGGGAGGTTGCTCGAAGAAGCAAGACGCCTCCGAACTGACGTCAACGACGCCCGGCTGATCGACGAAGCGCTGGCAGCGCTACTCGCCCAATACAGGGTGGCCGAGATTGATGCGGCTTACGGCGCTTATGACGCCCAGCCGCTCGACCAACCCGACGAATGGGGTGACCTGGCCTCGTTCCGTGAGGCCGCTGGGTCCTCGTGAAGGATCTGCCATTGCGCGGAGAGGTTTGGTGGTGCGAACTACCCGAGACCACCCGCCGACCCGTCGTCGTCCTCTCGCGTGACGTAGCAATCCCAAGACTTCGCCGGACGGTGATCGCTCCATGTACGACCAACATCAGAGGTCTCCCCAGCGAGGTCTTGCTCGAACCGCAAGACGATCCGATCCCTCGAAGGTCGGCAGTGAATCTGGATTCGATTGAGAGCGTCTCGGTTGGAACGCTCACCGAGCGGCTGGGCCGCCTGAGCGATGCACGAATGCGCCAGGTATGCCAAGCGCTCAACGTCGCTGTCGATTGCATCCCCTGAAGCACGTCGGATCCAAACAGATCACCAAACATGGGGATATCGCATCTCGCCCGAGGGTGCGGGCGATCGGGGACCCAGGGAGCGGTTCGAGCGGACTACCAAAAGCGAGTTACGGATGTGTCCGGAATTGCCGTTCTCGGATGGGATTCTGGGGACGACCTTGGTCCCCACCGTGCGCGGATGGATCTCGGGCGACGGGTGAGCCAGGCTCCACGGGTCTTTTTTTCGACTTCTTGGACGAGAAAATACCACCCAGAGCGGCGATTTTCGCGACTTGAGGCCGGGACACGAAGGGCCCGAGGCGTTAGCTCTCGGGCCCATCGATCCCTGGCGACACCGGACAAACCAGCCGATGTTGTGGGAAGAGTAGCTGGGAGGCTATCTCGCACCGGTGGCATATGCCGTACTCGCCCCCCTAACATACAACCGCTCACGGCGCGATTCCATGGGCCGCTCGACCCATTTTTTCAGCCCTAGTTGCCTGGGTCTGCGTACAATGCAGGTATGAAAATTCGAAAGCTCTTCTTTTTTGCAGCCATCGTGGGAGCCGTTGCTTCCCTACTAAACAGGCAAAAGCAGCTCGATGCTCCCACCGCTGATGGGATCTGGAAGCCCGTCGACCCGCTTTCCGAGTGAACGTCACGCTCAGTAGGAGAACGCCACTTCTCTCACGGGTGTCGCGCGTACTGACGGCGGACCCCACCATTGACTCCGTGAGCTACTGGGACGGTCGGAGCGATACCGACGTGATGGTGGCCTATGCCGACGACGAGGCCACCAGCCACGCGCCACGTTTCGTGGTGACCGCCGACGAACATCTTGAGGGTGCTGGTCTGGCGAACTGCAACCCGAAGGGATTGGCCGGGGCTCTGGCCCGTGTGCTGGGCGGAACGGTTGAGCACCTTTCGTGGGCGAAGCCCGGCGCGGCCCGCGGATCTGAAGCAGTCCGGTTTCCCGACCCGGTGGGCCTGAGGTATGGATCAATCATCGACCAGACGTTGACTCTGGCTCCCGCTGGTTCAGCGATCTCGTCGATCGTGGTCGATATCACGACGGATGGCGGGTCAATTCGATACGGGGTGGTTGACGACGCCGAGTTTCTCGCCGCCGTCTGCTGGGCGGCCGGAGTCGTTGCAGCCGGGTCGGTCATCGAGTCAGGCGAAAAGCTGACCCCTACCGAAGTAGCTGGTGAGTATCTTCAGGCCTGCCAGAACGCCGGCATCGTAATTGCCCGGCTTGAGCAGAGTCTTTAGCGACCAAAACCCTCAGCGAGCTTCGTCCTCAACGACCGGTCGGAGCAGGCGACTTCTGCTGGGTCTCTGACGGAACTACCGCCGCCATGTCGTTCGTTGGCGGAGCGGTTTGCCACGATTGGACTTGCCGGACCGGGCGGTTCTGGGCGGTCACCGGTGCGTTGAACGACTCCTCGAGAACGACAACTTCAAGGCCTCCAACCACGTCGGAGATGAGGTTGTACATTACGGCCCCCAGCGTCGTGATCCCCGTCATGAGGACCGTGAACGCAACCCCGAGAAACGCGGCCAGACGGAACATGTAGTCGCTGGACGGGACCAAAGGACCGGCGGTGATGTCGCGCAACCCGATGCTCGAGAGCGTGTCTTCGATAAAGGTCGGATACCCGGCCGCCGTCACAAACGACCAGAAAATGACGCCGCCCAACACGAGCGCCAGTCCCATGACGGCGTACAGCGCGAACGAGACCTTGAGGACCGTCCACGGATCTATCTTCCGGATTATCCGACGCACTCTGCGTACTTGGGCCATGCGGCGTTCAGCTCCTTACCGGGGTCATCGAAGTGTAATGCAGAGCGAGGACCAACCCTACGTTCAAAGAACGACAGCCGTTTGCAATCAGTTCCCGCCTCATTCCTCGATGCCCTCATCCTGCTCAGGGAGCACCACCGCAAAGGCAGCGATGAAGTCGCCGGACGGTAGGTTCATGACCTTCACGCCACTCGCTTCTCGCTTCTGACGGCTGATCTTCTTGGTCGGCATCCGGATGGCAATGCCCGAAGACGAGATGACGAACAGCTCCATTTCGTCCGTTACGGCTCTGGCTCCAACCATGACGCCACGCACCCTGGTGAGTCGCATCGCCTTGAGGCCGATTCCCCCACGGTTTTGTGGCCGGAATTCGTCCATCTTGGTCCGTTTGCCGTACCCGCCGGAGGTGAGCAAAACAAGCTCCGAGCCGTCGGTGCTCGAGGCAGCAGAAACCACCCGGTCGCCCTCGCGGAGCCGGATGCCCCGGACGCCTTGCGTTGCTCTGCCCATCGGACGGAGATCGTTTTCGGAGAAACGGATTCCCATTCCTTGCTCGGTGAAGATCAACACATCGTTCTCACCGTTGGTCGTGCGAACTGCCACCACTTCGTCGTCCTCTTGCAGTTTGATGGCAATGAGCGACGACTGGCGGGAGTCGTACTCTGAAAAGGGCGTCTTCTTGACGACACCGTTCTTCGTAATCATGACGAGATACCGGGCCGTTTCGTAGTCGCGCGTGTCGACAATCGCCTCGATCCTCTCGTCGGGCAAAAGGGGAAGCACTGCCTGGGCAAGGACCCCTTTGGCAGTCCGCGATTGACGGGGCACCTGATGGGCCTTGATGCGATGCACCTGTCCTTTGTTCGTAAAGAACAACAAGATCGCATGGGCGGTGGTGTGAAGAAGGCGGGTAATGACGTCGTCTTCGCGAACCTCGGCCGCCTTTACCCCCCGGCCACCGCGTCCTTGCACCCGGTAGATGTTGGCCGGTACCGACTTCAGGTACCCGGACTGGGTAACCGAAATGATCAGCTCGTCGTCGGCAATCAAATCTTCCAGCGACAGATCGCCTTCATCAGGAACGATGCGGCTACGCCGACTATCCCCGAACTTGTCGCGAACTTCGGCGAGCTCATCCTTGATGATCTCGCGACGTCGGGCCGGACTTGCCAGAATCGCTTCGAGGTCTGTGATAAGCGCCATCAATTCGGCATAACGTTCGCGTAGCTTGTCGACTTCGAGGGCGGTCAAACGACGCAATGGCATATCCAGGATGGCCTTGGTCTGTTCTTCGGAAAGTTCAAACCGCTCGATAAGAGCATTCTTGGCGGCTTCCGTGTCAGCCGAACCACGAATAATCCTGATGACCTCGTCGATGTTGTCAACGGCGATGATGAGGCCCTGGACGATGTGGGCTTCCCTCTGGGCCTTATCGAGACGGAAACGGGTCCGGCGCTCGATGACTTCCATCTGGTGATCGAGGTAATAACCGATCAATTCACCAAGGTTGAGAGTCCGAGGAATCCCGTCAACCAGGGCAACGTTGTTCACGCCAAACGAATCCTGAAGCTGAGTGGTCTTGAAGAGCTGGTTTAAGACGACCTGCGGGACGGCGTCCTTTTTGAGCTGGATTACGATACGCGTACCGACCCGGGAGCTCGACTCGTCTCGAAGGTCCGAAATACCGTTCAAGGTCTTGTCGTTCACGAGCGCGGCAATTCGCTCGAGAACCCGACTGGCAGACACCTGGTACGGGAGTTCGGTCACCACGATGCAGGTTCTACCCCTGACCTCTTGGACGTCGGTCACCGCCCGAATCTTGATCGATCCACGACCGGTCAGCAAGGCATCCTTGATCCCTCTGGTACCGACGATGTAGGCGCCGGTCGGAAAGTCAGGGCCTTTGACGAACTGGAGATAGTCCTCGACAGGAGCGTCCGGATTGTCGATCCCGTATATCGCCGCGTCGATGATCTCACCGAGATTATGGGGCGCCATATTGGTAGCCATACCCACTGCGATACCTTGACTGCCGTTGGCGAGCAGGTTCGGGAAGCGGGCAGGTAGGACGGTTGGCTCCTGGAATTCGCCCGAGTAGTTCGATGAGAAGTCAACCGTATCCTCGCGAATGTCCTGGAGTAGATACGAGGCCAACTGCGACAATCGGGCCTCCGTATATCGCATGGCGGCGGCCCCATCATCGGGAGTTCCGAAGTTTCCTTGCGGATCGATGAGCGGGTAGCGGAGCGAAAAGTTCTGCCCCATTCTCACCATGGCGTCATAGATGGCATCGTTCGAGTGCGGGTGATACTTGCCCATGACGTCACCGACCACGGTCGCCGACTTACGGTGGACTGAGGCCGAGGTCATGTTGTTTTCGAACATCGAATAAATAATTCGCCGCTGGACCGGCTTCAGGCCGTCCCTGGCGTCGGGAAGCGCCCGCGACACGATGACCGACATCGCATATTCAAGGAACGACGCCGATATCTCGTCCTTGATATCGATGTCAGGAATGTTTTCAGTGGTTTCGTCTGCCATGCGGGACTCCTAAATATCCAGGAAGCGAACGTCTTTGGCGTTCTGCTGAATAAAGCTTTTGCGAGATTGCACATCGTCACCCATGAGCACCGTGAACATCTCATCGGCCAGCGCGGCGTCATCGATCTCGACGCGCATAAGGGTGCGAGTGGCGGGGTTCATCGCCGTGTCCCACAATTCATTGTCATTCATCTCGCCAAGACCCTTAAATCGGGAGGGGGTGATCTTGCGGCCTTCGTTCTCGGCCATGAATGTTTCGAGGGCCGCGTCGTCTTTGAGGTAGATCACCTGTTTTCCCATTTTGACGCGATACAACGGAGGGACGGCTACGTACACGAAGCCTGCCTCGATCAGACCGCGTAGATGACGGAAGAACAACGTGAGAAGCAAGGTCCGAATGTGGGCACCGTCGACATCGGCATCGGCCAAAATCACAATCTTGTGGTACCGGGCTTTCTCGATGTCGAACTCGTCGCCAATGCCGGTCCCAGAGGCGGTGATAATCCCCTGCACCTCGTTGTTCTGAAGCGCCTTGGCAAGACGGGCCTTTTCGACGTTGAGAATCTTGCCCCGAATTGGCAAGATCGCCTGGAACTCGGAATCCCGGCCCGTTTTGGCGGGACCGGCCGCAGAATCACCCTCGACGATGAAGAGTTCGGACAGAGACGCTTCTCGCGAGGAACAGTCCGCCAACTTGCCAGGCAACGACGCAGACTCGAGGGCCGTCTTGCGGCGGGTGAGATCGCGCGCCTTGCGAGCCGCTTGCCGGGCCTTCTGAGCCGAAACGCATTTTTCGGCGATCCGTCTGGATTCCGCAGAGTTGCGCTCCAGCCACTCAGGGATCAACCGGTTCATGGTCTTGGTGACGTAACTGCGAATCTCGGTATTGCCGAGCTTGGTCTTGGTCTGGCCTTCGAACTGGGGTTCGCGGACCTTCACCGAAATGATGGCAGTAAGGCCCTCCCGAACATCCTCACCGCTGAGGTTGTCGTCCTTCTCTTTCAGGATGCCTTTAGCCCGGGCAAACTCGTTCAGGGCGCGAGTCAGGGCGGTACGGAAGCCCTCTTCGTGGGTTCCTCCCTCGTGCGTATTGATGTTGTTGGCGAAGGTAAGGACGGTCTCGGTGTATCCGGTGGTCCACTGGAGGGCGACATCCAATTCGTGCTGGTCGGCAGAATCCTCGAACTGCAAAATCCGACCGTGGATGGGCTCGCGGCTCGCGTTGAGGTGCTTGACGAAGTCAATGAGGCCCTGCTTGTACAGGAACGTCTCCCCGACCGGTTCGTCGCCGCGTTCGTCAACCAGGCGGATCTCGAGGGCTTTGTTCAAGAAGGCCATCTCGCGAAGGCGGCCGACGATCGTTTGATAGTTGAACTCGGTGGTTTCGGTAAAGGTGACCGGAGACGGCCAGAAAGAAATCGTAGTGCCGGTCTTCTTGGACTCCCCCACCTTCTTCACCGGGGCCCGGGGCTCGCCGTGCTCGAAGGTTTGGAAAAAGGCGCCGCCATCCCGACGAACCTCGGCGTCCAAACGAACAGACAACGCGTTGACGACCGAGACTCCCACCCCATGAAGGCCGCCCGAAACCTGATACGCCCCCGAATCGAACTTGCCGCCGGCATGAAGCGTGGTCAGAACGGTGGTGAGGGCTGATTCCTTCGTGACCTTATGCTTGTCAACTGGGATCCCCCGGCCGTTGTCCGCGACCCGAACGCCCCCATCGGCAAGCAGGGTCACTTCGATCCGGGTGCAATAACCCGCCATGGCTTCGTCTACCGCATTGTCGACCACTTCCCATACGAGGTGGTGTAACCCGCGTGGGCCGGTCGACCCGATGTACATACCCGGTCGTTTACGGACCGGGTCCAGACCCTCGAGGACCGTAATTTCAGACGCTTTGTATTGCCCTGGTTTCTCAGTAGCCACGGGTTTCCTTTGTTCGCGAATCGCTCAACGGTCGCTCGATACTTGTCACAGCAACCGGAGCGGTATTACACATTTGTAAGTTTAGTCGTTTTCGACCACTTACCCAAGCCAGGCCACCAGTTAAACACAGGGACCAGATCCGTTAGAAACGTATATCGGAATTGGCTTTTTTGGGTGGTCGTTCTCAAGCCGAAGCCGACGGTCCGACCAGACGAACAGACTCGACGGCCGGTTGCTGAACGGCCTCATTCAGGCGGTCGATAAGGTCGGTCACGCCGTAGGACAGAACCCGAATCGAGGCCCGATTGTGCACTCGAACAGTGAGTTCGCCTCCGGCCAACATGACCGGCTCGGCGCTGGATTGCCACGGTTCCCCCACTGCGCCTGGCCAGGCTGCCACGAGTGTAAAAAACAGATCCGCATCTGCCAGACCTAATCGCTTCAACCAGGTCGATAGCCCGTCTCCAATCGCTTCAAGCTCCCGGCTCATGAGACCTGCCCGTCCGCCACAGTCCAGCGACGCCCCTCGACAGGTACTTCTTCGAACCGGGCGGTTGAGATGAAGGTCTGAGCCTTCGGCAGGGCTTTGGCCAATGCCTTGGCCCGGGTGATGTCGAGTTCGGAAAAAACGTCGTCCAGAACCAGAATCGGTGCCTCGAGTGTGCTGGCAGTTATCGCTCGATGAGCGGCCAGTCGAAGGGCCAGAATGAGTGACCGCTGTTCGCCCTGACTGGCATGGGTTCTCGACGGACGTCCTCCCAACATAAAAACAGGCTCGTCGCGGTGTGGTCCCACGGTTGTCACTCTCCTTTCTCGATCGGTGGCGTCGGCCCTTTCCAATGCGCTCCACAACCGGGCCTCCCATTCTGGGATGTCTACGTTGGGATCCAGGGTCGCCCCCCAGCCCGATTCATATTCCAGTGAGATATCAATGGACTCGCCGGCCAGTTCTTCGTACGCGTCTCGAACGTAGTCTCGAACCGCCGAGGCACTCGACGCTCTTCTGGCCAGTACCTTCGCGCCGGCCTGGGACATTTTTTCGTTCCACACCGACAGGACCGCCTTGTCGGTTTGCCGTCCGTTGAATTTGAGAAGGGAATTGCGCTGCTTCACGACCCGTTCGTATTCCAGTTGATCAAGGTAGGCAGCCGGACGTAATTGCACGGCCACCTGGTCCAGGAACATCCTGCGGAGGCCAGGGCTTCGTTTGATGATGTCGAGGTCATCCGGCAGAAAAACAATTACCCGCGCATACCCGAGAATGTCGGCTGTTCTGGCCAGGCGTTGGCGATTCACCTGGATCCGGCGCCTTCCTTCAGCGGGCAATTCGATCTCGATCAGGGAGTTACGGTCACCAGAGCCTATTTCCCCTCGCAGGATGGCCGCTGTAGCCGCCAGCTGCCCCGGGAGTTGTCGTACCAGGCCACTGTCCGAGATCGCCCGAAACGAACGCATGAGGGCCAAATAGGCGACCGCCTCAAGAATGTTGGTTTTACCGGCCGCGTTTTCGCCAACGTAGATATTGACGTCGTCTTCTGGCTCAAGCCGGAGATGTTCGTAGGATCGAAAATCAGTTAGCTCAAGCCACTTGAGCTTCACGCAACCCGGACCGGCATGAGCAGATAGGTGAACTGGTCGTCGCCTACCCCGCGCAAGACCGACGGCTTGAGACCATCAATGACACTGAACTCGATTTCCTCGGCCACGATGGCTTGAACTCCATCAGTGAGATACCTTGGATTGAAGGCGATCAGCACCTCGTCTGCTTCACCTTCAAAGAGTCCCTCGATTTGTTCAACCTCGCCACCGACGTCCTGCCTGATAACCGTGACCTCGACTCCCCCTTCAGCCATCCGCAGCCGAACCGGAATGTGATCTTCTGCCACCAGCGACGCGCGCCCGAGAGCTTCTAACAACGCTTCCTTGTTGACAACGAAACGATTCGGATACGAGGCCGGAAGCAACTGACGGTAATTGGGGAAGGTGCCCTCGATAAGTCGCAAGGTCAACGAGCCCCGGTCGGAGGCAAAAACGGCCTCCCGGCCCATGACCCCGACTTTGACCTTGGCCGAACCGATGGTCCTGGCCATTTCGCGTAGGCCTCGTGCCGGTACCAAACCTGAGCCAGAGAGTTCAATTCCCGGAAGAGAGCGAACTGCCAGTCGGTAGGAATCGGTGGCAACAAAGCGAAGCCCGTCATCATCATGTTCCACCAAAACCCCGGTCAAAATGGGTCGCGCGGCATCAGTCGAAGCTCCAATGGTCACCTGCGAAATCGCGTCAGCAAGCAAGGCGCCGTCGACCAGAGTTGCCCCTTCCAGGGAGACATCGGGAAGTTGCGGGAATTCCGAAACCGGCAGTTCTCGAAGCGAAAACTTCGGGCCTTTGCCGGAAATAACCACTTCCCCGTCCTCAGAAGCGACCATGACGGCCCCAACTGGCATCTTCTTGATGGCCTCGGCGACCAGTTTTGCGGGAGCTACCAGTGAGCCTTCTTCAAGAACTTCCACCTGCGTCGTGGTCCGAACCGTGATTTCGAGGTCTGTACCGGTCACTTGCAGCGTATTGCCGGCTACCTCACACAGCACTCCGGTGAGGATTGGCTGGGCGGACCGTAGACCAACCCCACGGTTGGCGCGCGAGAACACGTCTGCCAGGTCATCTCGTTCAGCTCTGATTCGCACAGGACTTTGCCCTTCTTCGGTTGCTATTGATTAGTTAAGTTAAACGGTAGTAGTAGTAATAGGGGTTGTGGAAACTGGATAACTTTCCAAAACCCCAGGTTAACGACGGTTTATGTTTCCACAAGTGCGGGGGAGAACCAGGGACCTCTCCAAGGTGTCCTTGGGACCGTGTGTATAAAGAGTATGTCATTGGGGACGGATTCGGAGGTCTTGGGACAACGCGGTGACTTGTTCAAAGGTTTCGTGGTCGGTTTTCAACAGTCCTTTCACCTTTTCAATGGCGTACAAAACCGTCGTATGGTCCCTTCCACCGAACAGAGCACCGATTTTCGGAAGCGACAGGGAGCTATGTTCGCGGACGAGATACATGGCGATTTGCCTGGCTCGGGCGAGGGGTGCTTTGCGGCCGGGGCTCACCAATTCCTCGTGGGAAAAACCAAAGGCGGCGGCTGTTGACTGCATGATGTCCGTTGGGGTCACCGGACGGGTGGACCCATCCGAGATCAGGTCTTGAAGCACGTCGCGGGTTGTGGCAAGTGAAATCGATTCTCCGTGCAGGGTGGCGTACGCCGTAACCCGCGTTAGTGCACCTTCCAACTCACGAATATTGTCGGACACGTTGCTCGCAATGAACTCGAGTACGTCCTCTGGGTATTCATGAGCGGATCCGGCCGTGTTCTTTCTGAGGATCGCCAGGCGAGTTTCGACGTCAGGCGCCTGAATGTCGGTCAGTAGGCCCCACTCGAAACGAGACCGAACGCGATCGTCGAGCTTTGCAAGGTTTTTGGGGTGCCGGTCGGAACTGAGGACCATTTGTTTGCCGGTCTCGTATAAGTCGTTGAAGGTATGAAAGAACTCTTCGAGGATCTGTTCTTTCCCTTCGAAGAATTGGACGTCGTCGAGCAGTAGGACGTCGATGGTGCGATATCGCGCCTTGAACTCGGCCATCTGTTTCTTGCGGATTCCCTCGATGAACTCATTGAAGAAATTCTCCGATGACACGTAGCGAACAACGGCGTCGGGGTTCAACTCCAGTGCGTGATGGCCGACCGCGTTGAGAAGATGGGTCTTGCCAAGTCCGGCTGCGCCGTAAATGAACAGCGGGTTGTAGTGCTGGCCTGGCTGTTCGGCCACGGCCATCGCGGCTGCATGAGCAAATCGATTTGATGGACCGACGACGAATTCGTCAAATCGGTAGCGGTTGAGCAAGCGGGTGCTTTTGATCGGAGCGGAATCCCCCGGGCGGTGCCGGACCAGTTGAATGCTCGGTTCGGGTGCCGACCAGTCGTCCTGGAGATCGACGGTGACTTCTGGAGTATGGGCCAGGAGCTCCACACGGGCGCCCGGCCCCCAGATGCCGGTGGCCGCTTCCGTCAGCACACCGAGATGTTTGTCAATAACCCATTTGAGGTGAAATTCCGAGGGCGCGGCCAGGCGAAGGTTCGGTGGCTCCGATCCAACGTCTTCGAGAGCGGCCAGCCAAGTTTGCCAGGTAACGGGAGATACCTTGGAACGAATCAGATCCCTGAATACGTCCCAATCCTGCGTGACGGTTTGGGTCACCCGATACCTCCAGTAACGAATATTATCCACAGATCTATCCACAAAATGTGGAGAACCATCGGGCGAATCCCGATCGTCTACGGAGGCCCCGGTAACGGGAAGTGAACGCCAGGTTCCGCTGAAACGTGACTGTAGGGCGATACGAGGCCGCGTGACAAGAGTGAGAAATCTCGGCCTAAACGACCGGCCAGCGGTTCCACCAAGTGACAAAACCCCAGCTTAGAGGGCATTTTTGTTCGCGTAGATTTCGCGACTTCGATCAACTTTGGCCCTTCGGGCGGGTCCACCAACTTTTCGCGACCTACGAGAATTCTTCGCGCCTTGACGGGATCGGGTGCTCGGTAAGCCGTCGCGACGGGCCGTTGCTTTGACAAGGAATGCAGGTATTCGTAACCTTCTTGTACCTCACCCCTCGGGAGACCCCATGAAACGAACCTATCAACCCAATGTGCGCCGCCGTAAACGCAAGCACGGATTTCGCTCAAAGATGCGAACCCGCGCAGGTCGCGCGACCCTCAGCCGACGTCGCCTTCGGGGTCGTCAGCGAATTGCCGCGTAGGATTACGACACTCCGCGGCCGTACGGACTTCGATCGTTTGTACTCAACGGGTCGCCGCCGCCGGATCGGTGGTTTGATTGTGATTTCTGCACCTGCGCTCAGTGACCCCGGAAGGGTCGCATTTGTCGCCAGCCGAAAGGTTGGTGGTGCTGTGGCGCGGAACCGTGCCAAGCGCCGGATGCGGGAGGCGTTTGCCTCGGTTGTTCCCAATGCGGCCGCCGACGTCGTCTACACGGCAGGGACATCGGTGCTTTCTGCTCCCTTTGACCAGTTGGTTCTATGGATGAAAGACGCCAATCGTGTTTAGACACGCGGCCATGGCCTGTATCCGGATTTACCAGAAAGTGGTATCTCCGTTTCTTGGAAAAAATTGCCGGTACCAACCGACCTGCTCGCGCTACACCTATGAAGCCATCGAGAGATTCGGCGTCATTCGTGGAACCTCGCTCGGTGTCGGGCGTTTGGCCCGGTGTCACCCACTCCGCGAAGGGGGTTACGACCCCGTACCCGAAAGAGAACCCATCTCGTGATTGAAGCCATCGCTCGACCGCTTGCGTCGATCTTGTCCCTTTTCTACGACTTCATACCCAGCCTGGGGGCCTCGATCATCTTGTTGACGCTCCTCATCAACACGATTCTGTTCCCATTAGTGCTAAAACAAACACGGGCTAGTAGGGCGTTTACGGCGCTGCAACCTCAAATCAAAGCCCTACAAGCCAAATACAAAGACGATCCGAAGATGATGCAGCAAGAAATGGCGGCCATTCAACGAGAGTCCGGCGCTACTCCCCTGGGTTGTTTGGGCCCGATGATCGTCCAGATGCCGATCTGGTTTGCGCTGTTTCGCATGTTGAAGACCCCGCTCGATTTTGTCCCGGTTGACACCGGCTTACATGATGCGATCGCCGCCGGTCACTCGTCGTTCCTCGGTATGGACCTGATGAGCACCGCATCTGCGGCCTGGCAGACCGGCTTCGTGGCCGTGCTCCCCTATGCCATTGCCATCATGCTCATGATCGCTGCCCAGTATTTTCAGCAGGTTCATTCACAGATGGGCATTCAGCAGGACACCAGCGCCCAGGCCCAGACCATGCAGAAGATCACCAAAGCCATGCCGATCTTCTTCGGTTTCATTGCTATTCAATTCCAGGCCGGTGTCATCGTGTACTGGGCGACGTCCAACCTCTTTCGCCTCGCCCAACAGGCGTTTATTTTTAAGATCGATGGCAGGCCCCATCGGCCCGCACTTGGCGCGGCCGACGAGGATGCCCCGAGCAAGGATCCTGAGGTGAGCCCTTCACCGAAGAAGCCCCAGGGATCAGCCAAAAAGCGCAATCGGCGCAGGAGGAGTTGAAGTGGAAGTTGAATGGGTCGAGGTAAGCGGCAGGACTGTAGATATCGCAGTAGCTGTCGCTCTTGAGGAGCTGGGGATTGCCGATCGTGACCTCGCCGACATCGAGATTATCGAAGAGGGAGTGCGCGGCACGCTCGGATTTGGCAAAAAGGATGCGGTTGTTCGCGTTAAGCCCAAGTCTCAGCAGAAGAAACGGCGCCGCCGGCCACGGAAGCCGAGAGATGGCGAGACTCAGGACGAGCGCGAGTCGGGCCAACCGCGCCAACCCCGATCGAACAACCGGTCAGGGCAGGGCCAACAGAAAGAAGCTGGCCGTCCACGCCAGGAACAGCCCAAGCCAAAGGCCCAAGAAAAGGAGCAAATCGTCGTGAATAGAGACGAACAAGCCGACGTCGTCCGGGGTTTCCTGGAGGGCCTGCTCGAAGCGTTCGGGCTCGAAGGGGATGTACAGGTAGGAGTAGAGGACGAAGCCGTCGTCGCTCAGGTCATGGGCGACCAGACCGAAGCGCTCGTTGGCGAGCGAGCGGTCATCCTGCAAGCGGTACTCGAACTGACCCGTACGGTCGTACAACGACAGACGCATGACGGCGTGCGGATCCGACTCGACGTCGCCGGTTATCGGGAGCGTCGCCGGGAAGCGCTGGCCATCTACGCCCGCCGGCTCGGTGAGCGGGTTGTCGAAGAGCAAAGCGAATTACAGTTGGAGCCCATGAATGCAGCCGATCGGAAGGTTATTCACGATGCTGCCGCGGAAATCGACGGCATTCGCTCGTATAGCGAGGGCGAAGAGCCACGCCGCTTTGTGGTTCTTGGCCCTGACGGGAGCCGGCCCGCCGGCCTAGTGGCCTCCGACGACGAAGACGCTCAGGGCGAGGACATGGACACCTCCTCTGAGGAATAGCAGTCGACACTGTTTCACGTGAAACACAAGGGGCACTACCATTAGGTGGTGCCCCTTTCTTTATTGAACGACTTTTTGGACCGCCCACCCACGGCACAGATGCTTGACCGCCTATCGGAATTTGCTGCCTGGTTGATTTCGGAGGCCGCTGCAGCCGGCGGATTGGGGCCACAAGAGGAGAAGCGCCTGTGGCAGCGCCACATTTTCGACTCTGCCGCGTTTGCCCGAGCCTGGCCGGTGCCGCCGGAGTCGTGCATGGATCTCGGATCCGGGGCCGGCCTACCCGGGATTGTGTTGGGAATATTGTGGCCCACGACGGAAGTTCTACTGATTGATCGTTCTGGCCGCCGGACCGGACTGGTACGAAGGGCGATTCGGATCCTCGATCTCCCTAACGTGTCGGCGCGGCAGGCGGAGATCTCGCAGGTTTCCGCCGGTCAGGAGGCGGCGGTCATGCGGGCTGTCCTCCCGCCACCTGCAGCCATAAGAACCTTCGGCCGTCTCCTCGGCCCCGGCGGGCGCGGGGTTCTCGGACTGAGCAGAACGGCCGGTCCGAACGATCAGCTTCTCCTCCAAGAAGCTGAGAGGAACGGTCTGGCGGCCACGATCGAGACCATTAAGGTCCTTGACCCGCCCGCCTGGATGCTTATGATGTCTAGATCGTGACCAGAAACACCCGCATCGTCGCTCTCGCCAATCAAAAGGGCGGAGTCGGCAAATCGACAACTTCAATCAATCTGGCAGCCGCTCTCGCCTATCAGGGACAGCGGATCTTGCTCGTAGACCTTGACCCTCAAGGAAATGCGACCTCTGGCCTGGGGATCGATCGGTCGAGCGTCGAGCAGTCCGTCTACGAGGTCCTGTTGGAAGACGTACCCGTCGAGGACGTCATCGAGCCAACGAGCGTCCGAGACCTGTATGTTTTGCCGGCGACTATCGACCTCGCCGGGGCCGAGATAGCGCTCGTCTCGGCCTTTTCGCGGGAGCAGCGCTTGAAGACCGCACTCAAGGGGGTCGACGGCGAGTTCGATTACATCCTCATCGACTGCCCACCGTCCCTCGGTCTGTTGACCATCAACGCGCTGGCCGCTGCTCACGAAGTCCTCATACCGATCCAATCCGAGTACTACGCCCTGGAGGGTCTGAGCCAACTACTGAGGAACGTAGAGCTGGTGCAGAAAAACATCAATCCGGAGCTTGAGGTACATGGAGCCGTTCTGACTATGTACGACGCTCGTACCAACCTCTCCTCGGATGTCGCCACCCAGGTTCGCGAGTACTTCGGAGACCGGGCCTATCGGACGATGATTCCAAGGTCGGTTCGGTTGTCGGAGGCACCATCGTACGGAGAACCGATTGAGGCATTTGATCCGATGAGCAGGGGAGCGATTGCCTACCGAGAACTAGGCCGTGAGTTCCTGGCGAGACACAACAAGGAGTAGCGGGGGTATGGGCACACGACGCACAGGACTGGGCCGGGGCTTGGAGGCGCTCATCCCCCATGTAGAGGATGAGCACGCCTCCGAATTCGCTCTGGCTCCTATCGATTCGATCGTCCCCAACCCCCAACAACCCCGGACCACGTTCGACCCTGAGCGTATGGAAGCCCTGGCCGCCTCGATTCGTGAGGTTGGGATCCTTCAACCTCTGGTGGTTCGGCCTTCCCAGGACGGGACCTACGTACTGGTGGCAGGGGAGCGTCGGCTCCGGGCTGCCCGCGAGGTTGGCTTGCGCGAAGTTCCGGTCGTCATCCGGGTGGTAGACGATGACCAGGTTTCTCTGACCGCAGCGCTGATAGAGAACTTGCAGCGGGAGGACCTTCGTCCACTCGAGGAAGCCGCCGCCTTCAAACAGCTACTGGAAGATTTTGGGTTAACTCACCAGGAGATTGGCGACCGGGTAGCCAAGAGCCGATCAGCCGTGTCGAACTCGTTGCGGCTCCTCACGCTTCCCGCGGCGATTCAAGGGATGGTGGAACGGGGGGAATTGGGAGCTGGCCACGCCCGGGCTCTACTTGGGTTGGAGGACCATGCCTATGCCGAACACATTGCCCACCGGATCGTCGCGGAGGGATGGTCCGTCCGGCAGGTCGAAGAAGCCGTTCGGAGCCGCTCCGAAGGCCAACCAGTGCATCGTACACCCGAAAAACCTGTCCGCCCGGTCGCAATCATCGAACTCGAGCAACGGCTGGGGGAGCGCTTGGGGACGCCGGTTGTCATCAAACACGGAACAGCCAACCGCGGCAAGATCTTGATTTCGTATGGCTCGGTTGCCGACCTCGAACGTATCTACCGGGTGTTCTACGAGTAGGGGCCGTCGGAACACCTAGTTGGTGAAGTCGCGAGCTGCCCTGGCAAAAAAGTCGACCACACCGTTGCCGATGTGTTCGGCGGAGTTCTGGTCGAGAGAGGCGACGGTCACGACAGCGGGCGCTCGGGTTCCTCGAAGCATTGCGGAAGCTCGCCCTCCAGTTGGTAGGCCCAAACGGCTCGCAATACATTCGGCCAGGAGACTGCCGGCCTCTGATCGAGCATTTTCTGACTGGAAGAAATAGACGCAGGGCGGGTTCTGGTCAGGGCTGGCCAAACAGAGGCTTAGGTGCGCTCCTAAGCGGTTAGCTCGCCTCGCACGGATCGGAGCAGCGGGAAATACGTCCACGCTCCGTGACAGCAACGGAGAGGCCCCTAATTTCTGGAAGAACTGAGCGAGGTCCATGGCGATCCGCCATATCTCGTTGGCATCTTCTCCCTCACGGGCGGCTGGGTCCAAGTAGATCCGGGCGCCGACCAGGGTGGTCGGCAACCCGCGGAGCCACTCGCGCTCATTGACCATCTCCCGGCCCGCTTGCGTCGCGCCGCGCCTGATGGCGAGAAGCTCGCGGACCACGAGGGGACCAACCACGCCATCTTCGGCGAAGCCGCGGTTGGACTGGAAGTCGAGCAGTGCTTGATGGGTGCGAGGTCCGAAAATCCCGTCAACCTTATCTGCGTCGAAACCGAGGTCGTTGAGTCTCCGCTGTAGCTCCTCGACGTCGTCCCCACGCATCATGGGACTACGTCGATAGAGGATTCGATCCCCGAACTTGTATCCAGCCTCGTACAGACTGCGCCACGTATCGGGGCCGACGATTCCGTCGAGGTCCAAACCACGCTCTGACTGGAAATTTCTGACAGCTTGGGAGGTCCCACCGGCAAACTCGCCAGGTGGGTCGGGCGAAAAGGCGAATCCGAGCGAAAGCAGGCGGTCCTGGATGTCCCGGACGGCCTCGCCCGAATCTCCTTCTCTGTACAGGCGCACTAGGGGACCACCGACCAAGAATCGTCCCGCGTCCCGCTTGTCGGGTCGCAGGTATGGGCAGGGTTCTCTGTCACGGCATGCCGTCGTAGAGGAAACATCGCTATCTCGTCGCCAGAGAGGAAAGTGCCGACCAGAACAAGGCCGGTCCAGGCCTCGCCATTGCTCGGCAGGCTGCTAACCGATGAAGTCGGCAAGCTCGCGAATCATGTCGTCTTTACGGCGCGCCCCGACGATCCGCTTCTGCTCGATGCCGTCCTTGAAGACGATCATGGTCGGAATGCTCATGACGTCGCTCTTGGCCGTGCTTTGCGGGTTGTCGTCGATGTTCAGCTTGGCAATGGTGATTTTTCCGGCGAACTCGGTCGCAATATCAGCCAGTACCGGGGCGATGGCTTTGCAGGGTCCGCACCACTCTGCCCAGAAGTCGACAAGGACGGGTTGGCCTGAACCAATCGCACCATCGAAGGTCGCGTCGGTGAGATTCTCCATGTTTTGGCTCATTAGTGCTCCTATTGTTCAGCTAGCCAGCGCTCGGCATCGATCGCCGCCTGACATCCCGTTCCTGCCGCCGTGATGGCTTGACGATAGACGTGATCGGCAACGTCGCCGGCAGCAAACACTCCTTCGACAGACGTGGCAGTGGTCTTATCGTCGACGACCACGTAGCCGGTTTCGTCCAAAGCAAGCTGTCCGGCGAAGATTCCAGTGTTGGGCTTATGTCCGATCGCGACAAAGACTCCATCGGTTGCAAAGGTCCGGGTCTCCCCGGTTCCGGTGTCGGTCAGGGTCACACCTGTAACCGAGTCTTCACCAAGTACCTCGCTCACCGAGGTGTTCCAGAAAACCTCGACCTTGGGGTGTTCTAGAACCCGATCAGCCATGATCCGACTGGCCCGGAACTCGTCGCGGCGGTGCACCACCGTGACTTTGCTAGCGAACTTTGTAAGGAACAGGGCTTCTTCCATGGCTGTGTCGCCGCCTCCGACGACCACCAGCTCCTTGTCGCGGAAGAAGAATCCATCACAGGTGGCGCAGGCACTGACGCCGCGTCCGGTCAGGCGCTCTTCCCCCGGAATGCCCAGCCATTGAGCAGACGCACCGGTAGCGACGATGATGGCGTTCGCCCGATACTCGACAGTGCCTTCCCAGACGCCAAAAGGCCGCTGAGAGAAGTCGACCCTGGTGACGTCTGACGTCATGAGGCGGGTGCCGAACCGTTCGGTCTGTTTGCGGAAGTTTTCCATGAGGTCGGGACCCATGATTCCGTCGGGAAACCCCGGATAGTTCTCTACGTCCGTCGTGATCATGAGCTGGCCGCCTCGCTGGCTGCCTTCGAAGAGCAGAGGGTCGAGGTTGGCCCGCGAGGCATAGAGGCCTGCTGTATAGCCGGCGGGGCCGGATCCGATGATGATGAGGTTTTCAACCATTATTTGTTTCCTGTCCAGGTTTGCGTCTTGTCCACACAAACGCTCCGGCGATGATGAATAATCCTCCGAAGATGGCGTAGGCGCCTTCTGAGGTCACATACGTGGCCACAATTCTGAAGACAGCGATCGACAAGAGCGTTAACGCTACAAACCCCAGAACCGCCGCGATGATTCCAAGTGAAACAACAACGATCAGTCGATCGAGGCGGTCAACGGTCAGAGATCGGACTTTTTGAGCCTGCGTCTCGAGAAAGTCGGCGAACTTGTCAGCAAACTGGTCCATACGTTCCACAGCCTAGTCAGCCGGACAGCCCTGTTTTAGTCGGTTGGAAATACCAAGACGCAGGTCGAAGCCTCGAGGGCAATCAGTCCGGTTTCTGACCGGAACAGCTCGATCAACCGGCTGTCGATGGTGGCGATACCGAACCAGATCGGCCCGCCGTCGATCAAGCTGAGGCCCTCCTCTGCACAGGTGAGCGGTTGTTCGACCGCCTTTCGGTAGGCCTCCCGATCTGCCGGCAACGGCGCCTCGCGGGTGGATTCGTTTTGGTGGAGAGGCGTCGCGCCTGCCGGGCCGAAGTCTTCGATGGGTGTCGACAGGGCGGCGAGGTCTTCGAACGTCAATTCGCCGAGTTGAAGGACCGGCGGAGCGGCGGCCATTAAATCCAGTCCGGCGGCGTCGGCTGCCGCCTCAGCCATCATGGTGTCGTCGTTGGTGCCGAGAGTTGCCGATGGTGCAACGGTGGCGGCTGCCACCGACGTCTGGGTCGTTTCAAACGCGAGGTCGGCGGACGTGGTATCTCGTCCTCCGAACGACGGCAAGACAACTCCGAAAGCCACCACGAGCACCAATATTGCTGCGGCCGAACCCGCCAACAGCTTCAGCCACCTTCCGCCAGCGGGAGCAGGACGAGCGCGGTGGGAATCGTCCAACTGGACCTCGGCAATGGCTACGCGGACTCCACGACGAAGCCTGGCCCGCTCGATGTCCGACAAGGCGGCCGGTTCGACCAGACGCAGCGAATCGATGGCCAGCTGTTGGGACTCAAACTCGTGGGCACACTCGGCACATGTGCTGATCCACTCGCCGACGAGCGTGGCGTCGGCTGGAGAGGCGCTCCCTTCCGCATGGGCGGCTACAAGATCGAGGTCATGGTTATGCATCGTTATCACCGTTACGACGTCGCGCGTCGGGGTTTTGGTTCCGCAACGCGTCGGCAAGTTGCCGGCGAGCTCGAAACACGCGCGATTTAACCGTGCCAACCGGCACGCCCAAGATTTCTGCCACTTGCTGCAGGGGTAGTGCCTCCATATCTGCCAGGACTATGGCCTTGTGGAATTCCGGGGCGAGTGTTGCCAGGGCTCGCTGAAGGTCGGGTCGCAGTTCCACCGCGGTAAACGCCGCATCGGAATGGGGGTCAGCCGGGTCGGTGGTGTCGGGAAGAGGATCGGCGGCGCGGCGCTTGTTTTTGCGGAGTTGGTCGTAACACGTATTGGTGGCGACTCGATACAGCCAGGTCGAAAACGCAGATTCACCGGTGAATTTGCCGGCCTTTCGATACACGGTGATGAACGTTTCTTGGACGGCGTCGAGTGCCAGTTCTCGGTCCCGCATCACCCGGAGGCAGATGCCGAACACGCGATCCTCGTGGGCGGCCATCAGTTCGTTGAACGCCTGGAGGTTGCCGTCCAGGAATCGTTCTACAAGCCGGCTATCTTCGTCTGCTCGAGATGCCGTCATGATCCGAATCGTACTTCTGAGATCGCTCCCGTGTATGTTCCCTCGGTGGTGGCGGGTAGGTCGGTGTACCAAACGAGCCAGACGCCGCCATCGGTGGGAGGCACCGACACGTTGGCTCCGCTGTTGCGGATGGTGCCTTCGGCGATCCTCGTCCAATCTCCGAAAGCGGAGACCGGTCCTGGTGCCCAATAGAGTTCGAACACGGTGCCGTCTCTGGCCCCCGAGATCTCGACTGTGGTCACCGGCCCTCGTACGGATACGGATAATCCGACGCCGTCTTTGAGGCGGGGAAGAGGTGAGTTGTAGCTCTCGGTCTTCCACGAGGTCGTGAAGTCGCCGTCGATTGCTTGGCTGGCGAGTTCGTCATGCTCCCCGTCGGTTCCAAATGGGTCGTAGGCGGCCGCGCTGACGGCTTCAGCAACAAGCAGGAAAGCTTCGGGAGTGGTTGTTCCGGTTGTTCCGGTCACGGCATCAGAGGGACGGGAGGTAGCTGGCGAACTGCTATCCGGCAACCCGGAGGGGAGACCGGTGCCGCCCTGGCCGGCGAGGTTTGAACCGAGCAAAACCAACAATCCGGCGACGACGAACAGGACGCCGGCGGGCCCGACCCAACGCCAGTTCCAACCGGTCCAACGACGCCTGGGTGGTGCAAGCAGCGGAGCGGCCCGCAGGGCGCCGGCCAACTGGAGCGCGTCGACTTCCCCCGACCTTCCCTGCTCAAGGGCCCGGTCAACTTCCGGCGAGATGGCGTCGACGACCTGAGACGGCAAGGCGGCACCGATCGGGCGCCCCGTTATCGTGCTTTCGAACAAGGCCGAGAGCGATTGAACGTCCTCGGTTGCGGTCCGCCAACGGGGAGGGCGACCGAACCCGGCAATCTTGGCCGGGTGGGCGGCGGAGAACAAGATGGCTTCGGCGTCGATGGCCCCGTGAACGATCCCGGCTGCATGTATTGCAGCGAGGGCGCTCGATAGCCCGGCCGCGTTCGGGAGCAGTTCCTCGGGGGGAATCGCCTCGCGGGCCAGTGCCCGGTCGGCCAGCGATACGCCGCCGGCCCACTCGCTGATCGAGTAAGTGGTGTCGTCGATGGTGCCGGCCGCATAGATGGTGGCGACATGGGTGTGAGATACGCCGGCGGCGGCCCGTACGGTTTCGAGAAATTCGGCGGAACGATCGGGCGAAGTGCCTGACGGAAGAAACCTGAGCAGTACCGGTCTGTCGAGGGGTAGGTCTGTGGCGAGCCATTCCTCGATGTCGCCGTCAGTTCCAAGCCGAACTTCAAGCCGGTATCGGTCTGGGAGTCGAGGGGCCATCAGGACGACTCGAACTTGAGTACGTCCAACCCGTAGGAGAGGCGAACAAACCCTTCGGACATGTACAGGCGCGCCGCGGCAGTGTTCTCGGGTTGGGTGTTGAGCAGCATGGAAGATGCTCCGTGTTTTTGACCCCATCTCAGGGAGGCCCGCACCAACGATCGGCCAATTCCCTCGCCCTGGTGGTCAGGGTGAACGGCCACCCGCTGCAGGTAGGACAACGATCCGGCCACTCCGACAATGGCAAACCCGACAATGGTCGATTCCTGGCGCGAGACAAGGAACGAGCTGCGAGGAGTCGCTTCACGGGACTCTGCCAGTCCGGCCGCCCCCAACCGCCAGGTGGGTTCGAACGCCAGCCGATCGATGGCTATCGCTACTTCCCAGTCAGAGGGCTCTCCGTTGCCGACCGCGATGCCGGGTGGGTCGATGCGGCCGTGCAGATCGCGCGAAAACAGGTCGAGTCGTAGCCAGGGTTTGAAGCCGGCCTCTTTCCAGAGCTTCTGGCTCTCCCCGGGGAGCGGGGGGGATACGACTTGTCCATACCCGGCAGCCAGCTCGGTCGCGCAGTCGCCCACGAACTCTTTGCTCCCGCGGACCAGCCTTAGCTGCACGCCGGGGAAGTCGTCGTTCCAAGGCCTGGCCATAGCTTTGGCCCAACCACGACGTAGCGTCAATTGTTCCGGCCACGTGCCGCGCATGGTGATAGTCACTGGCTACCTTCTCTCCATAGGAGACACTCTATGGCCGCAAGCGGTTTTGTGGAGTCATCCGATATGCCAGAGTGGGGTCGTGCACTTGTTAATGGTCCGACACGATGCCTTCTCCATGCATGCTGCCGTCCGGCAACACCCCGAGAGGCCCGAACGCCTCCAAGCCGTGGTGGCCGGTCTAAACCGCGCCTCGGTTGATCTGAGTTCCATCGAGGCCGACCGGGTCGATCGGCAGGTCCTCCTTCGTGTCCACCCCCAGGCGTATGTTGATTCGATCGAAGCCTATTGTCGGGCGGGTGGCGGCTACCTCGACCCCGACACATACGCGGTCAAAGCGAGCTGGGATGCCGCATTACGGGCTGCGGGCGCCGGCCTTCAAGCTGTCGCCGGCCTTCGCCGGGGCGACGCAGATCTGGCCTTCCTGGCTATTCGCCCACCGGGCCACCATGCGGTGGCGAGGCAGGCGATGGGGTTTTGTCTTTTCAACAACATCGCCATTACGGCTCGACACCTCGTCGACAGTGGAGAGCGAGTGGCCATCGTTGACTTCGATGTCCATCACGGCAACGGCACCCAGGATCTCTTTGAACAGGATCCCAATGTCCTCTACGTGTCGTTGCATGAGTTTCCTTTCTATCCGGGGAGTGGGTGGGTTGATGAGGTGGGAAGCGGGTCTGGATTCGGCTTTACCGTCAACTTGCCGTTTCCTGCCGGATCTGGTGGTGACGTCTATCGCCAGGCTTTTGCCCGAATCGTCGCACCGATCGTTGAACAGTTTCGACCAGATTGGATCCTGGTTTCCGCTGGCTACGACGCCCATCGTGACGACCCCTTGGCTGATGGGATGTTGGTGGCTGAAGACTATGCCTACATGGGATCGGTCATCGGTCGATTGGCTCCGGCGGCCGGGCGGGTGATCTACTTCCTGGAGGGCGGATACAACCTGGCGGCGATAGAGGCCTCAGTGGCGGCGACGATTGATGGCACGGTCGGCGCTTCCGACGGACACGTTGAAGGCGAAGGCCATTCTCCGACGGCTGCCTGGCGGGCCGTTGATCTGGCGGCAGCCGCTCTGGCACCTTTTTGGGAGATCGGTTAAGTCGCGGGCCGCGTCGGCCGATGAACCAGTACGTAAAAAGGAGGGTGTTTGTCTGCCTCGCTCGATGAGCTGCTGAAGAAGATGATTGACGTCGGTGCGTCCGACCTTCACCTTAAGGTGGGGTCCCCTCCGGTGATGAGGATCGACGGCGAGCTACATCCAACCAGTCTGCCGATGCTCCTGCCGAACGACACCGAGGAGTACGCCCACTCGATCTTCACCCAGCGCGCTGCCTCCGAGTTTCGTGAAATCAACGAAGCAGACTTTGCATACGGCAAAGCCGAACTGGGGCGTTTCCGCGTAAATGTTTACCGGCAGAGGGGATCCGTAAGTCTCGTGTTGCGTCGGGTCCTTCCTTCGACCCAGAACTTCGAGGAGCTTGGACTTCCGACCGTACTTGAGAAGCTATCTCAGGAAAGTCGCGGGTTGCTGCTCGTAACCGGCCCAACCGGATCGGGAAAGACCACTACGCTTGCCTCGATCATCGATTACATGAACCGCACGCGTCGCGTCAACATCATCACGATCGAGGATCCAATCGAGGTCCTCCACCGCGACAAGCTGTCAATCGTCGCCCAGCGGGAAATTGGCATGGATACCAAGGACTTCACCGAAGCCCTCAGGCGGGCACTTCGCCAGGACCCCGACATCATCCTGATCGGGGAAATGCGAGACGCCGAGACGGTCAAAGCTGCCCTGCAGGCAGCCGAAACGGGCCACCTTGTGTTGTCGACGCTGCATACCGTTGACGCCACCGAGTCTGTCAGCAGAATCATTGACTTCTTCCCGCCCTATCAGCAGCAACAGGTGCGAATCATGTTGGCCGCGACTCTCAAGGGCGTGGTTAGTCAGCGACTGTTGGAGAAGGTCGATGGCGGCCGGGTTCCTGCGGTTGAGATCATGACGAATAACGGTCGGGTTTACGATCGTATCGTGGACGCTTCGCAGACCAATAGCTTGATCGAGGTCATCTCAGAATCAGAGTTCTACGGTATGCAGACCTTCGATCAGTCGATCCTCGGTCTGTTCAAAGCCGGCTTGATCTCGTTTCAGACGGCGATGAGTTCGGCTTCAAATCCGCACGACTTCCGGGTCAAGGCAGAACAACAAGGACTCATCTCGGTATAGGTTCCAACCAGGATTCCCGCACAGTTCCGCAGGCCAGGCAACGGAGGGCTACCGGAATCAACTTTGCGGGCGGAGCGAGGGACGAGGGTCGCCGCACATGCGAGCGACCCTCGTTTCGTTGGTCGTGCGAACTACCGCTCGTCGACCCGACCGGCGGGATGCCGGCGGAGAACCCTAAGGATCTATCCTCTAGCGATACATGATTCCCGAACGTCTCGCCTGGCTCGTTGCCGATGACTCCGCCTCTTCCCGCCTCGGTGCCCACTTCGCGGGTGCCGGGTTTGAACTATTCCTCGTCGGTGGCTCGTTGCGCGACGCATTGCTTGGCCGAACCTCTGACGATCTTGATTTTGCGACCAACGCCCGACCGGCTGACGTCAAGCGGATCGTCGATCCGCTCGGTTCGGTGTTCACAATGGGTGAACAGTACGGAACCATCGGGCTGCAGATCGCCGAGCAGCGTTTTGAAATCACCACGTTCCGCTCAGAGGTATATGACGATGAAAGTCGCAAGCCCAAAGTGGTCTTCGGAGACGATCTCGAAACGGACCTGTCGCGACGGGACTTCTCGATCAACGCGATGGCCCTGGATGTGGCAGGAGGCCAGATCATCGACCCGTTTGGTGGGTTGGTCGATCTGGCCAGGCAAGAGTTGCGAACGCCATTGGAACCGGAAATGGCTTTTTCCGACGATCCGCTCCGGATGTTGCGTTTGTATCGGTTCGCGGCCACCCTTGGTTTTGAATGTGATCCTGCGGCCGAACGAGCCGCCGCCGGGATGGCGGATCGACTCGCCATCGTTTCGGCTGAGCGCGTCCGCGATGAGTTCTCGAAGCTACTTGTCGGGGAGTTTCCGGCACGTGGGTTGCGGGGCCTTGTGAAGTCGGGTTTGGCGGCCGTCTTTTTGCCGGAGTTGGTGGCCCTCAGTGAACAGCACGATCCGTTTCATCGTCACAAGGACGTGTGGGAACACACGCTGGCAGTGGTCGAGAAGACCGATCCGCGCCTACGGATCCGAATGGCTGCGTTGCTACACGACATTGGCAAGCCCGACACTCGAGAGTTCGCTCAGGGGGGCGTCACGTTTCATCACCATGAAGTGGTTGGCGCTCGTATGGCCAGGCGCCGGCTTCGAGAGCTTCGGTACCCGAAATCGCTCGTGGACGAGGTCGGACAATTGGTTTTCCTTCATTTGCGTCCCCACACTTTCAAGATGGGTTGGACCGACTCGGCCGTCCGGCGCTACGCCCGCGATGCCGGGGAATTACTTGAGGACTTGAACCAACTCGTCCGTTCAGACGTCACCACCGCCAACCCCAAACGAGCCGCGCTCATCTCCCGTCGGATCGACGAGTTGGAGGAACGTATCGCGGTGCTTGCCGAGGCCGAAGAACTCGACAAGCTTCGGGCACCGATCGACGGGAACGACGTCATGAAGTATCTCGGGATCGGACCCGGCAAGGAAGTGGGGATGATCATGAAGATGCTGCTTGAATACCGGATCGATCACGGTCCCTATGACCCCGACGAAGCGTACGCCCTGGTCGACGCCTGGGTGGGGGAGCATGGTGCGAACCTCCTATAGCCTCCTGGCAGTCGCCGTCCTGGCTTCGGCGTGTTCGTTGGGCACCGGTACGCCAACCAGTACAACCGCCCCGGCCGTGGGCGCTTCGACGGGCGATCCGGACACCTCGGTGGCGGACACCGTCTCCCGACCAGGGATTCATGCTGACGGTGGGTTGGGTGATCCCCTCTATCCAGACCTGGGCAACTCCGGGTATGACGTGCAACATGCCGATGTGACCATCCGGTTCGACACGTCGTCAGGACGCCTGGAAGGCCAGACCGTAATGGAAATACTGGCCCTCGAAGACCTCGACTCATGGTCGGTGGATCTTGATGTCCTCTTCCCCTCGGAGGTGTTGGTGGATGGGGAACCGGCCGAGTGGTCACACGAGAACGGTGAACTGCGGATCGATCCGGCGACGGTTGTTGCGGCAGGACAGACCTTTGTTCTGTCAATCGCCTACGGCGGTCTCACCGAGCCCTACGACTCTCCTGCAGCGACGTTCATGATGGGAATTCAACGATCCGTAGATGGATTCTTCGCTATCAGCGAGCCAGATGGAACGTCATCATGGATGCCAGTCAACGACCATCCCAGCGACAAAGCCACATACTCTCTGGCTGTTTCGGTGCCAGGCCCACTGGTGGTCGCCGTCTCTGGCACGCTCGTCGACGTAGGCCAAGAGGACGACGGATTCATCAAATATGCGTTTGAAGTCGCCGATCCGATCGCTCCGTACCTACTGGCCTTTGGAATCGGGGACTTCAAGCTGGTTGAGCAGGAGGGGCCGGACGGAGTGGTGATTCGAAACTACTTCGACGTCGATATCCGCGATTCGACTCTGACGATCTTCGACAAGCAGGCCGAGATGATCGCGTTCCTTGCCGATCGATTCGGTCCCTATCCTTTCGACACATACGGGGCCTTGGTGCTCGACACGACCGAGGTTGGGGTGGCCCTCGAAACCCAGACCCTGTCCACGTTTGGAGCACAGGTTCTCAGCCTTGGCGAGGACGTGGTCATTCACGAATTGGCCCACCAATGGTTTGGCGATTCGGTCTCCCTCGAGCGGTGGGATGACATCTGGCTCAACGAGGGATTCGCCACATATACCCAGTGGTTGTGGGTTGAAGAAACCCAGGGGCCGGAGTTTCGCGACGTACGGATTGCCCAGGCCTACGAGCTGATGAGCGGTCGCCAATTCTTGAACGGCACCGGATCCGAGTCCGTGGCGGCTGCTCAGGCCTATCGGCAGTTCCCGCCCCCAGGCGAACCGAAAGCCGATGACATCTTCAATGCGTCGGTCTATCTGCGTGGTGGCCTGACCTTGCACGCCCTCCGACTTGAGGTCGGAGACGAAGCTTTCTTTGATATCGCCAGGACGTTTCAGAAACGGTTCGCATACGCGAACGCGACGACCGCCGACTTCATCGCGACCGCCAACGAGGTGGCCGGGCAAGATCTCACCGGATTCGTGGAGGCCTGGTTATACGACGAGGCCATGCCTCCGTTGCCGAGTCTGGGTTTGGCGCCACTGAACGGGTAGGGTTTGCGAATGTATGCGCATATTCGTATAGTTATGCGGATGGGGATTTCGTGAAGTCAGTAGCCATTCTGGGTGCCTCCGGCTACGGGGGCGGTGAACTTATCCGACTGCTCGATGATCACCGGGAGTTCGCGGTGACCTATCTTGGTGCCCATTCACAAGCGGGAAAGCGATTGGGTGATGTGCATCCCCAACTGCAAGGCGGTGATCGTCTCTTGGAGGAGAACACGGCTGATCTCGCCGGCCTCGATATCGCCTTTCTCGCCTTGCCACACGGCGCATCTGGTGAACTCGCCTCCCAACTGGCTGCCGCCGGTGTGAAAGTTGTCGACCTTGGCTCGGACTTCCGCCTCGACACCCCTGATCGCTATGAGGCCGCCTACGGCTCGCCCCACCCTCTTCCTCTGGAGTTGCCCGATTGGACCTATGGCTTGCCGGAGCTCTTCGAAGTTGCCGGCTCCGACAAGGTGGCTTCACCAGGATGCTACCCGACGGCCACACTGCTGGGCCTGGCTCCCCTTCTGGCGGCTGGCGCGGTGTCCTCAGAAGGGATCGTTGTAAATGCCGTCTCGGGTGTGTCTGGAGCAGGGCGATCACTAAAAGAGGACTTGCTGTTTGGCGCAATTGCCGATGGAGTTCGCGCCTACGGAGTCGGTACGCACCGGCATCGGCCCGAGATCGAGATGGCGTTGGAGGCCTACACCGGTCTCGGTCCGATCCACCTGACGTTCACGCCTCATCTTGTGCCTATGCAGCGCGGCATTCATGCCACGACAACGGTTGCCGTGACGGACGGCGTGACCGAGAACGACTTGCGCGGCGTACTGGCCGAGTTTGGAGACGGCAAGCCTTTCGTTCATGCCATCGATGGCCCGCCCCAGACCCGTTGGGCCGTCGGGTCGAACCGGGCGTTCGTTTCGGTATTCCTTGACGAACCAACCGGCAACGCCGTGGTTTTATCGGCGATCGACAACTTGTTGAAAGGGGCCGCCGGCCAAGCGATCCAGGCCGCCAATCTCATGTTTGGTTTCGAGGAAAGCTCCGGATTGTCGGCGTCAGGTTGGATGCCGTGATCCGTTGTGAAGGTGTAGCGGCCGGAATTAAACGGTCGGGTGCGCTCGACCTGGCGCTGATCGACCTGGGGCGGCCGGTTGCCTGCGCCGCGGTGTTTACCGGATCGCAGGCGGCGGCGGCGCCGGTACTCGTCAGTCGAGCGGCGATCGCCGATGGACAGGCGAGGGCGGTTGTCATCAATTCTGGATGTGCCAATGCCGGGACAGGAGCGATTGGTTTGGCGAATGCCGAACGAATGCAACGGGCGGCAGCCACCCGGCTCGGCTGTCGAGTTGAGAACGTTCTGGTTTGCTCGACGGGACCGATCGGTCCACAGCTCCCGATAGAGGTAATCGAAACGGCTATCGGTGAGATGGGCCTCTCCGGTGACGCCTGGGAGCAGGCCGCCGAGGCCATTCGTACCACCGATACGTTCACGAAGGTGGCCACTGCGACGTTTGGAGAATTGACGGTGCGCGGGATGGCCAAAGGCGCTGCGATGATTCGGCCGGATATGGCAACCATGTTGGCCGTGCTGACGACCAACGCCGACGTCGAATTCGCAGTGCTCGACCGGAACTTGCGGGACGCTGTCACTCCATCGTTCAACTCGCTCAACATCGACGGATGCCAGTCGACCAACGATACGGTGATCGCCTTCGCCACAGCCGAAATCGCCGGAGACGTCGCGACCGTTCGGCGTTTGATGGCGGAGGTATGTATGGAGCTGGCTCTGATGATCGCCAGGGACGGGGAGGAGACCAACCGGGTGATTCGTCTCAAAGTGATTGGGGCTGCTTCGGACGAATCGGCCCGCCACGTCGGTAAGGCGATTACCGATTCGGACCTTGTTCGATCGTCGTTCTACGGCGGTGACCCCAACTGGGGCCGAATACTCCAAGCCGCCGCGGTGTCGAATATCACTATTGACACAGGCGCTTTTGCGGTCGCATACGAAGGGATGGTGGTAGCCGAAGGTGGCTGCCAGTTGCCCTATGACCCAGAGGTGATTCGGCGCCGTCTTCGGGGAGATTTCGACGTGGAGGTACGGGTAGGGTGGGGACCCGGAACCGCCACAGTCATTACAACGGACCTTACTCCCGGCTATGTCGAATTCAATGGAGCCCCCTCGTGACAACCGGACACACCTCGCCCAGTGCTCGAAAGAGCCGGATCGCTTCGACGATGGGCAAAGCCAAGATCCTCATGGAAGCGGCTCCGTATATCAGGGCGTTCAAAGGGAAGGTCGTCGT
>JAENVV010000190.1 GCA_016650365.1 Acidimicrobiia bacterium | reverse complement strand
TGGGCGGTTGACGAGATGGACCGTCGGTACGACCTTCTGGCCGACTCGGGAGTACGCGATATCGGCGGCTACCACGAGAAGTGGGATGCAGGCGGTATCGACGAGGAAGGGTTTGACCGATTCCCGTACCTCGTCATCCTCATCGACGAACTCAACGACCTCATGATGGTGGCCGGGCGTGACGTCGAAAACTCGATTGTCCGGATTGCCCAGATGGCCAGGGCTGTCGGGATCCACCTCGTGATTGCCACGCAGCGTCCGTCCGTCAATGTCATCACCGGGGTCATCAAGGCGAATATCCCTTCACGGATGGCCTTCTCGGTCGCCTCTCAAACCGACAGCCGCGTAATCATCGACACGATCGGGGCCGAGAAGCTGGTTGGGATGGGAGACCTGCTCCTTGTCACTGCCAAGGACCCCAAACCGGCCAGGGTCCAGGGTGCATGGGTGTCTGAAGAAGAAGTACGAGCCGTCGTCGATTGGGTCAAGAAGCAGAAGGAAGCCAAGTATGAGGACAAGGTTATTGAGGCGTCGGTTGAGAAGGCGCGGGTAGAGGCTGCCGAGGAAGACGACGAAGATGCCGAGCTGATCCGCCAGGCAATGGATCTGGTCGTTCGCTCGGGACTCGGCTCGACGTCGATGCTTCAGCGCAAGCTGCGGGTCGGATTTGCCAGGGCCGGGCGCCTGATGGACACGCTTGAGAGTCGGGGAGTGGTCGGCCCTTCCCACGGTTCCAAAGCTCGCGAGGTTCTTATTTCCGTTGAGGATCTTGAACAGATGGCCGGCGCTTCGGACTGACCACGCAGTAGCCTCGCAGCATGCACCGCTGCCTGGTACTCATCGACGGTCAGCACTACCCGCCGGTGGTCGAACGGGCTTTTGAGGCGCTTTCCGCCGACGGCTATCTGGTGGTCGGGGCGGTGTTCCTCGGTGGAACCGAAAAGACCGACCGCCCACCGGATCTCGCCATGCCGGTCGGGGTGGGCGATCCATCCCGGGTTCTTGCCGAATTCATCCAAACCTATGACCCCGAGGTAGTCATCGATCTCAGCGATGAACCGGTCCTCGATCACCGGAAGAGATTTGAGCTGATATCGGTGGCGTTGCAAGGCGGAGTCGCCTATCAGGGGGCCGGCTATCGTTTCGATCCTCCTGAACTCCCGCAGCTAACGACGGTTCCCACCGTCGCCGTGACGGGTACCGGTAAACGGGCGGGCAAGACTTCCGTGGCGATCGAGTTGGCGCGGTTTTGGCGTGATGTCGGACGACAGGTATGCATTGTGACGATGGGGAGGGGCGGGCCGGCTCATCCGACCGTCCTGCGGGCAGGAGAGTTCTCGCCGTCGATTGCCGGATTGGCCGCATTGGCCGAACGGGGCATGCACGCAGCCTCTGACTATGTGGAAGACGCGGTATTCGCCGGAGTTGACACAATCGGTACCTTTCGCTGTGGGGCCGGGGTCTCTGGCGAAACCGACATCCACAATTTTGCAGCCGGGGTGGCGGCGGCAGGCCGGCTCAGCCCGGAATTGATGATCTTCGAGGGCAGCGGAACAGCCATTCCTCCTGCTCGCACCGATGCCCATGTTCTTGTCATGCCGATCGATATCGATCGGGAGTTCCTGAACGGCTATCTCGGTCCGTATCGGGTCCGAACCGCTTCGACGGCGGTCGTCATTGATTCCGGATCTGACTACGAGGGTCACTTCGAGTCACTCAAAGTGGTCCTCTCCCGGCTTAATCCAGACCTGACGATCATGCGGGCAAGCTATGAGATGGAGCCGTCCCTTCCGGTTGGGGGTCGGCGGGTGTTGGCCGTGACAACCGCTCCCGAATCTGCTGGCCGCCAGCTCGTAAAGGATCTGGTCCGGCACGGAGCCAGCGCGGTTGAGGTAGTGCACAGCCTCTCTGACCGGACCCGGCTGCGGGACGATCTTGAGGCGGCCAGGGAGGCCGATGTTCTCCTCGTCGAGGTAAAGGCCGCCGCAGCCGACCTTGTCCTCCCGTGGGCAGTCGACCGGGCCATCGAGGTTGGTCTGATCCACAACCGGGTGATCGTGGCGGGAGGCACCGATCGACTCGTAGCGACGATCGATGACGTTCTCGCTAGGAGATGACCTGATACACCTTGCGCAACGGTTCACGGCGCAACAGGGCACGAACCCGCTCCTGGCTCCGGATGACGTCGGGGTTGGCGAGAGCAGTTTCCATGGATTCGGCAGAGTCCCACCGAATAATGACGCCTCCCTCGATCAGGCCACCGACGCCGGCGGCTTCCGCGCGGATTAGCTCGATGCCCAGGCATCCGGGCGCCGCCGTGAACGCTGGTACGACGTCTGCTTTGAACATGGCGATGAGATCGTCAAGGTCCGCTTCTGAAACTGCCGATAGGAACAATCTGATCACCATCGCCAGGCTGCTTTCGAGAACATGCCGGCCATGTCCGGGTTGCGAGTGAGTTCGGTGGTCGTTCGGTCGAAATAGGCGGCCGTCTGCTGTCCGGCGCCCGGGTACATCAGGGTCACCTCGACGGTTTCTTCATCTATGCGAACGACGTTGTACGACGGCCGGGTGTACCCCCTCAACCGGTAGGAGGAAACCGTTCCGCTGTTGATGATGAGCATGCGGTCGACCTGCCAGACGTGAGGGACATGCTTGTGGCCGGCCAGGACGATATCGACATTCACATCTTCAAGGAGCGCCATGACGTCGCCGGCATCCCAAACGATGTTGCGTTCGCGGCCGGTGCCAGGAACAGAGACGAGGTGATGATGCATCACGAAGAGGCGCAGATCGGCCGCGTCGCCGAACTCCTGGCGGATCCACTCGTACCGGGATCGTCCGATTTCACCCTCGGCCAGGTCTGGTTTTGAACTATCGACGGCTACTACCTTCGTTCGGCGGGGATACGCGTCGCTCGACAAGGACAGTGAGACGTCGCCCTTTGACTCGCTGTTGCCTTTCCCGAAATGATCCTGGAAGTGCAGGTAGCCGACGTTTTTCGAATCATGGTTGCCAGGAACGATCACCGTGGTGAATGCTTCGCGTAGCGGTCGAAGCGCATCGCGGGCCGTCTCGAATTCCTCTGCATACCCTTCTTGCGTGAGGTCGCCCGCCACCACGACGAGGTCTGGTTGCAAGTCGAGTATCTCGTGAACGGCTGCCGAAAGAAGATCGGGGTCGAAGTACGGCGAACCACAGTGAAGGTCTGACAGTTGGGCGATCGTCAGCGAAGGCATCGAGATGTCATACTAGCTGGAGAAGGTGGGGCGGATCGGCGCCACCGAAGGGGACGCACACGGATGGTCAGCCCGGGTGGACGGTACATATGGGTGCTCGATCGCCGCGAGAACCCGTTGCCCTTCTCGAAGTTTGTCGCGGCATCTTCGATGATCGTCGTCGGGATCGAGCCTGAGATGGCCTACACGATTGCCGAGGAGACCGAGACTCGCCTTCTCGAACGCAACCTGTCTGAGGTGGCCGTCGATGAACTCATGGACATCACGACCCGATCCATCGAAGCACATCTCGGGGTGGGTTCGGCCGATCGCTACCTGGCGTGGCTGAGAGCGCGTCGGCGCGGAAAGCCGATCATCGTTCTCCTGGGTGGTGCACCGGGAGTAGGCAAGTCTTCGGTGGCCGGTGAGGTGGGCGCCCGTCTCAGGATTTCGAGCGTGATTCCCACCGACGCGGTTCGCCAGGTCATGCGTCAGTTGGTCCCGGATACCCTGGCGCCCATGCTGCATCTGTCGTCGTTTGACGCCCATCGGGCCTTACGCTCACCCGTCCCCGCTGATCACGACCGTGTGGTCGTCGGGTTCCAGAGCCAGGTCGATCTGGTTTCGACCGGAGTGCGGGGCCTCATCGATCGGGCCATCACGGAGGGGTCAGGCCTGGTCGTAGAGGGCGTCCATATGGTCCCCGGCCTCTTCGATACCGATGTTGCGGTGTGGGCCAAGCAGGCGGTTATCTGCCAGATGGTGCTCGTGGTCGATGAAGCGACCGTGCACCGAGCCCATTTTCTTGCCAGGGCCGAGCAAGCCAGTCAGCGCAGCGCCGATCGCTATCTGGACGCGTTCGACGAATTGCGGCGAATCGATCGCTACATCCGATTGTGCGCCGAAGAGCGTGGAGTACCCGTCATCGCCATGGAACAACTTGACGACAGTATTCAACGGGTCGTCGAGATGATTGTCGATGCGGTCATCGCCGGGTCAGCCGTTGGAGGGATCTGAGGGCGCTGCAGGCCTACTGTTGTGCTCTGTGCTTTCCTGGCAAGCAGCGCCGGTTTGACCAGGTTTGGCTGATGGACAGCGAGTCGGAGCCGAGTAGCCTGGCTTGATATGCGAAACATTCTTGATCTGGAGGGGCGGCTTGTCGGGGAGGCGCCCATCGATATCGACACCACCCGTCGGTTGTACCGGGCCATGGTTGAAGCACGGGCCTACGACAAAAAGGGAACCACCCTTCAGCGTCAGGGCCGATTGGCAACCTATGCTCCTCTGCTCGGCCAGGAGGCCGCCCAAGTTGGATCCGCCGCTGCGTTGGATCCGAACGACTGGATGGTGGCGACGTATCGCGATGCGGCTGCCATGTGGATGCAGGGGTATCCGTGGGAAGTGTTGTTCCTTTCGCGGTCGGGCGACGAGCGGGGTGGGCGTCCGCCGGTGCATGTCGATGTCCTTCCGCCCTCGATCACCGTTGGCGCCCACATGATCCATGCGGTCGGTATCGCGTGGGCCGAAAAGCTTCTTGGAACGAGTCGCATCGCGATCACCTATTTCGGTGACGGAGCTACTTCTGAAGGTGATTTCCACGAGGCGATGAACTTTGCTGGTGTCTTCAAGACACCGACCGTGTTCTTGTGTCAGAACAATGGGTACGCCATTTCGATGCCGAGGGAGCGTCAGACCGCGTCGGCAACCATTGCGCAGAAAGCTGACGCGTATGGCATGGCTGGTGAGCAGGTGGATGGAAACGACCTGTTTGCAGTGTATGCCGCCACAAAGGAAGCGGCTGATCGGGCCAGAGCGGGCGATGGGGCGACCCTGATCGAGGCCGTGACGTACCGGATCGGTCCCCACACGACGAACGATGATCCCGGTCGGTACCGGGACCCTGAGGAAGAGCGAGCAGCCCACGACCGTGATCCGGTTGAACGGGTGCGCCGCTATCTCGAAAACGAGGGCGCCTGGGATGGCGACTGGGAAGAGACGGTCCAAGCCAAGGCGGCCACCACGATTGAGCGGGCCGTCGAGTTGGCCGAGTCGCTCGACTCACCGTCTCCGGCAGACATTTACGGGGCAGTGTATGAGGAGATGTCGCCAGATCTGCGTCGCCAGCTTGAAGGGATTGAATCGTGAGCGAACTAACCCTCGCTGGAGCCATTACCGATGCCCTTGCCACGGCACTCGACAAGGACCAGCGGGTCCTGGTCATCGGAGAAGATGTCGGCCAGACCGGCGGAGTGTTTCGGATCACCGATGGTCTCCTTGGCAGGTTCGGCGATCAACGAGTGATCGACACGCCAGTTGCCGAGTCCGGGATCGTCGGGGCGGCGTTCGGCATGGCGGTTGCCGGCCTGCGTCCGGTTGCCGAAATTCAGTTCATGGGATTCTCCTATCCGGCATACGATCAGATCCTCAGCCACGTGGCCAGGATCCGGAATCGGTCTCAGCACCGGTTCACCGCGCCCCTCGTAATCCGTATGCCGTGTGGTGGTGGATTCGGGGCCGCTGAACATCATTCTGAATCCACCGAAGTGATTTACGCCCACTTACCGGGTCTGAAGGTTGTGATTCCGGCCACCCCTTATGACGCCAAGGGTTTGTTGCTTGCCGCCATCGATTCGCCCGACCCGGTCATTTTTCTCGAGCCAATCCGTCTGTACCGGCTGGTACGAGAAGAGGTTCCGGACGGCTACTACACCGTCGAAATCGGCAAGGCCCGGATCGAATCGGAAGGCACCGACGTCTCGCTTATTACCTGGGGAGCCATGACCCACGAGGTGCGCGAAGCCGTGGAGGTTCTGTCCGGCCACGGCATCTCTGCCGAGATGATCGACCTGCGAACCTTGCGCCCCCTCGACGAAGACACGATCATCGAGTCCGTTCAGAAGACGGGCCGGGCCGTGGTCGTCCAAGAGGCACCGAAGACCGCCGGATTCGGGGCAGAAATAGCTGCTCTCATCGGTGAGCGTGCGTTGTATTCGCTCAGGGCACCCGTTGAACGGGTAGCGGGTTGGGACACCACCATTCCGTTGAAGAAGGCTGAACACCGGTACATGCCAACCACCGAGACCATTGTCGCAGCGGCCCGGCGAACGATGGAGGCATAGTGCATACCTTTAAGCTCCCCGATATTGGAGAGGGACTCGTCGAGGCAGAGATCGTGTCGTGGCTGGTCGCCGAGGGCGATCCAGTAGGACTTGACGAACCGCTCGTCGAAGTGGAAACCGACAAGACGGTCGTTGTGATGCCGGCTCCGGTCGCCGGAATCGTGGTGCGTCACGGTGCTGAGGCCGGTGAAACCGTCGCGGTTGGAGCCGTCCTGGCTGTGATAGACGACGGGTCGGGGTCATTTGAGAATGATGATGCCGGGTCGACGCCGAGTGAGACAGACGATCTTCCTGAACACCGTGAGGAAGATCCCCCATTGGTCGGCAGCTTCGGCAAGGGATCCACGATTCTTGGTCCCCGGACGGAAGGCTCCGGCGAGTCGGGAAACCCAGTTCTCGCCCTCCCGCTCGTCAGGAAGCTGGCCAGGGATCAAGGAGTTGATTTGGCAGCACTCACCGGGACCGGACCGAACGGTCGGATAACCAGAGCTGACATCATGGGTGCGGTCGAGCAAAAGGCCGATATGGCAGTGCCGGCCTCGGCGCCCCACCAACTCTCGCAGGTCGTAGCCGCCGGAAGTGATTCCGAGGTGGTCCCGATGACGAAGTTGCGTCGGACCATCGCCGATCGAATGAGCCGGTCCTGGGCAGAGATCCCCAGGGTCACGACGTTCGATGATGTGGATGCCACCCGGTTGCTTCAGGCGCGCAAAGCGCTATCGCTTCGCCACGGCCAGAACGTCACGCTTGAAGCCTTGGTCGTCAAGGCGGTCGTTCCCGTCCTCGGCGAATTCCCGGAGTTCAACGCAACGGTTAGCGGTGACGAGATCATCCTTCATCGTCGGTATCACATCGCCGTTGCGGTTGACACACCGAACGGTTTGATGGTTCCGGTGGTTCACAACGCCGGGGAACTCACCGTACTCGAAATTGCCGGCGAGATCATGAGGTTGAGTGCGGGCGCCAGCGACCGAAGCCTCGTTGCGGACGATCTGTCGGGCGGGACATTTACGGTTTCGAATATCGGAGCGGTAGGCGGTGGCCACGGCACCCCGATTGTGCCGTTGGGAACGACGGCCATTTTGTCGGTTGGCCGGGCCAGGGACAGTGCCGTGGTGCGCGGCGAAGCGGTCGTGGTCGCGCCGATGATGCCGTTGAGTCTCTCGTACGATCATCGGGTGATCGATGGTGCGCTGGGCCGGAAATTCATGGCGCGTCTCATGGAGAATCTTGCCGAGCCTGCGCTGTTTCTTGTTTGAGTTCCAACTCAGCTGAGAGAATCCCATCCGGTAGGCTGCCTGGATGAGAGCAGTTCTGTGTACCGAGCACGGCCCACCCGAATCTTTGACGATCGCCGACGTACCGGACCTCCATGCCGGCCCTGGCCAGGTGGTCGTCGACGTTGGCGCCGCCGGGGTCAACTTTCCTGACACGCTCATCATTCAGAACCTCTATCAGTTCAAGCCTGACTTGCCGTTCTCCCCGGGCGGCGAGGTAGCTGGAACGGTTGGCCAAGTCGGTGCGGGTGTCGATCATGTGGCGGTTGGTGATCGGGTGATCGCCTTTCCCGGATGGGGCGGATTTGCCGAACAGGTCGTCGTCGAGGCTCGTTCGGTGATCCCCATTTCCGAGACGATGCCGACGGACGTCGCGGCCGCCTTCGTGATGACCTATGGGACCTCCTATCACGCGCTCAAAGACCGCGCCGACCCCCAGCCGGGCGAGACCTTGCTCGTTCTCGGGGCAGCCGGAGGCGTCGGCCTGGCGGCTGTCGAGTTGGGCAAGGTCATGGGTTTGCGGGTTATTGCTGCCGCATCGACCGACGAAAAGCTGGCCGTTTGTAAAGATCATGGCGCCGACGAGCTCATCAACTATTCGACCGAAGACCTGAAGGTCAGGGCCAAGGAACTAACGGGCGGCGCCGGGGTGGACATTGTCTATGACCCGGTCGGCGGTGAGTACACCGAGGCGGCCTTGCGGGCCACGGCCTGGGAGGGCCGATTGTTGGTCATCGGGTTTGCCGCCGGGCCCATTCCAAAGATTCCGCTCAATTTGACCTTGTTGAAGGGGTGTGACATTCGGGGGGTGTTCTGGGGTTCCTTCGCAGCCCGTGAGCCGAAACGGAATGCTCAGAACCTGATGGAACTGGTCGCGATGTTCGACGAAGGAACCATCCGGCCCCACATCTCGGCTCGCTACCCGCTCGAAGACACCGGGGCCGCCCTACGAGCGCTCATGGATCGAAAGGCGACCGGCAAGATCGTCATTGAACTGTGAATAGTCGAGTTGTGCACGGGTGACTCTGCCTGACCGTGTGGTCGTCGAGTGGGTTAACCGGTCGCTACCCGGTATCCGCCGATGGGACCCGATCGGAGGCGCAACGACGGCCGACCTGTGGAAGGTGTCCAACGATGACGGGCGCTGGGTGGTCAAGGTGTTTGCGAGCTCCGGTTTCGTCGCCGAATATCCCGATTGTGTCGACCATGCCGTCGCAGCCATGCAGTTCGTACGGACCCATTCAGATCTTCAGGTCCCCGAGGTCGTGGACGCCGATCCGACGGGTGACCTGGCGGGCTCTCCTGCGATTCTCATGACATCCCTCGGCGGCGTTCCCCTCGAAGCCCCGAGCCGCCGTGTATTCGATCGGATCATCGACGTAGCAGATCAAGTCCACAGCCTTCCGACCGCCGGATTTGGGTGGCGTCATCACCGATATAATGATCCATCCGACACATTCACTCCGGACTGGTTTGGTGATTCGGGCCTATTCGGCGAACTGGCCGCCCGCTCGGCCGCCGCGGTGAGCGACGGGGTGTTCATTCACCGGGATTTTCATCCTGGAAACCTGCTCTTCGATGGCGATCTCGTCGTCGGCACGGTTGATTGGGACTATGCCTGCATCGGTCCGTCCGGCGAAGACTTTGGTCGAACCTGGCTCAATCTGGCTGCGGATTACGGCCGGCGAATCGGCTCGGTATTTGCGAGTCGGGCGGCCCGCCGGTTGGATCCGGCGTGGGCGGCGGCTGCCTGGATTGACTGGTTACCGTTTTACGAGGGAGGCGAGTCCGTGCAGGGGTGGGGGACTCCCGAAGAACGCCGTGGGTTCGAGTCGGTTGGCCGGTGGACGGTCGATCTGGGCTAGTCCTCCCGTAACAAAGCGGGGATCACCACGAGGGCCGCCAGAGCCGCCGTGATCATGGACACCTGCATGATCACGGACAACTGGTGATGAATCTCGAGCGGTGACAGCCAGAGGGCGGTGAAGGCCACGGCAATGCCGAGCGCGTTGGCGGCGATCGGTCGGCCGGCCCGCTCGATGGCCCGGTTGATGGTGCCCGGTTCTTCCTGGCGGGCCAGATCGATGGCCGCGATGAAGTGAATTGCGTAATCGATCCCGACTCCGATGACGATGCTCGACAACACGGCCGTCATCAGGTTGAGGTGGGTATTGGAAACGGCCAGGAATCCGAGCAGGGTTGAGACCGTGAGGATGATCGGTACAAGTGAGGCGATCGTTTGGCGGAGTCGTCGATAGGCGAGTCCGAGCATGATGGTCACCAGAACGAAGGCCGCGATGAGCGAAACGACCTGCGACCTCACGACCAGGCGGGCGATCTCGTCCCATACGATGGGCATTCCGGTGAGCGCGGTGACTTCAGAGGAGGAATCGGCATAGCGTTGCCATTCGGCCAGATCAGCGGTGGAAAAATCCTCAGGGAACATGACGAACCGAAGCCCATCGGCACTGACCATCTTGCCAAGTGGCAGCTCAACTGCCCCGGACAGCATCGCGGCGAATTGCTCGGGTGGTACCCGGCCCTCAAGGTCGGCCAGCGAAAACACTTCGCGGACCCCCGGCAACGAACGTAGGTCCTTGGAGGCCTCCTGAATGGCGGCCAGTTGGTCGGTTCCTGCGCCCTGGTCATAGGCAAATTCCCCGATAAGCGGAGTTGCCCCGCCGAACGCAGCCTCGGTTTTGGCAAACGCCAACCGGACCGGGTCGTCATCTTTGAAGAAGAACAACTGGTCCGAATTCACTTCCAGGCCGGGAATGGTGAACGCCCCAAAGGCGATCAGGGCCACGGTGATGAGAATGGCCGGCCGCCTGGTCTTGACCATCGCCTGGAGTCCCTTGGTGACCCAAGGGCCGAGAATGGCCGTCTGATGGTCTGGCTTGATCGTGAGATGGCTCAACAAGGCGGGAAGGGACAAAAGGGAAATGATTCCGGCGAATGTGATGCCGATCGCCGAGAACGTGCCCAGCTGAGCGATGGGCCTCACCCCGGTGAACAGCAACGATAGGAAGCCGGCAGCTGTCGAAACCGATGTGAGGATCATCGGTACCCCGACCTGTTTCAAGGCTGAGGCGACCAGATCGGTGGGGTCACTGGTGCGATGGGCTTCTTCCTGGAAGTGCGTTACGAAGTGGAGACCGTCCGCCGAACCCATCACAATGACAAAAATTGGGACGATCACGGTGACAATGTCTATCTGTTTGCCAAGACCGAACAGCAGGCCGAACGTCCACAACGAGCCAAGAATGGCTGGCAACATGGCCAGGGCGGAGAGGCGACGATCACCGATGTTGGCGTAGAAAACGGCCAGCATCAGCGCGATTACCGCCGGTGGAATGAGCAACAGAAACAGAGAGAGAAGGTCAACGACCGAGGCAAAAATGACCGGGTTGCCTGCCAGAGTGAGCTCGATCCCATCGGGGGCAACCAGGTCGGCGAGGTTGCGGGCCGAGCTCATGCCGTCGGTGCCGGGAGTGACGATCACCAGGGTGTCCAGAAAGTCGTCACTTAACAAGAGTCCGGTGGTGGGATTCGATTGGAGCAGACTATCGACGGCCGGGCCAGGTAACTTCCGGAGGTCTTCGGGAGTGATCGGTGCCCCGGTGAGCGGGTTGATTCCCGGAAGGATCGAGGCGACCGACTCTACGGCGTCGGTGGCGGCAATGGCTGATTGGAGTTCGGCGAGTCTGGCCAGTCCTTCCGGAGTGTTGAAGGGCGCATCAGGTTCGGCCGTCGCCACGATGGTGATGGGATCCTTGGCGGTGTATTTCTCCTGAAGGTTGGCGAACACCTCGCCCGTGGCGTTGCCCTCGAGGATGAAGGACGAAACGTCAGCGTTGAAATCGAGTCGGAAGAGCATGCCGACCGATAGCAAGCTCAAGATGGCGGTTGCCACGAGGATCAGCTTGGCTCGTTTTACGATGAAACTGGCGATACGATCCATTCGTCCTCCGGGCGGTTGCCGGTTCGACCCTAACCGAGCCTGAGGCCCCGCAGGGGGGCCTCAGCAGGGTTTCCTTGACGAGTCGCGGCCGGCTAGCAGCAGGCCGCTTCGCTTGGTTCGCAACACGGGTCGGCGGAGCCTTCGATGGTCTTTGCAGCTATCGGACTGTCGCCGAGGACCGTGTAGAACTCCCAATCCAAGCCGTTCGGGTCGGTGACGAACACCTTGTCTTGCTTTGCGTAGCAACACTCGACCCCTTGCTCCTCATACGTCGTGAGACCGCTTGCGACAAACCCCTCGGTGGCGGCATTGACATCGGAAACCGTTTCGACTTCGACGCCGATGTGATTCATCGTCCCTCCCTGGGAATTTTCGATAAGGACGAGCTTGAGGGGAGGCTCGTCGATCGCGAAGTTGGCGTAACCGGGCCGCTGTTTGGTTACCGGTGTTCCAAAGACCTTCTCGTAGAAGGCGACCGCCGCGTCGACATCCGTGACATTGAGGGCTAGCTGTACCCGACTCATGACGATCCTCCTATATATTGATACTCATCGATGTATAGGTTGCCACATACATTGATCTGTGTCAATATGTTGGTATGACGAACATCGACGTTTCGTGTTGTGCCCCGGTCGCAGGAGGGTTGGATGAAGGGCAGGCTCGGGAACTTTCCGAACTCCTCAAGGTCCTCGCCGACCCGGCCCGCCTTCGGATCGTGTCGATGCTGGCTACCGGAGAGGCCGACGAAGTCTGCGTTTGTGACATGACCGCGCCGCTCGGTCTGTCACAGCCAACGGTCAGCCACCACATCAAGGTGCTGCGCGAGTCCGGGTTCATCACCTCGGAGCGACGGAGCAAATGGGTCTACCACCGGCTCGTCCCGGAACAACTCGAGGCGGTCCGCGCCGCATTGTCCGTCGGGTCGCCCGGCTGAACCGTCAAGCAGACTGGATGAGGCTCCGATAAGGGAGTATGCGTCGTACCTTCGCGCTCACAGTCTTGGCAGCGGTCATGGTCGGATGGGCTTTTTCCACCGGCCGTGATTTCCTCGTGACCGGAATGGTCGACCTCGGCATCCACGAATTGGGGCACATGCTGGCCATCCCGCTTGGCCAGACGATCCATTTTCTGGCTGGTTCCGGGGCACAGATCCTGGCGCCGGCCGGATTGGCAGGCTATTTCTGGTGGAAGGGCGATGAGGGTGCCAGTGGATTGATGCTGGCGTGGTGTTCCACCTCGATCAAGGACGTGGCCATTTACATGGCAGACGCCAAGACGAGGTACTTGCCGTTGATCGGCGGGACACACGACTGGTGGTGGCTGTTCTCGAGGTGGGACAATCTTGACGGAGCAGCCGGCATTGCCGGGTTTGTCGGGTTCCTGGGCCTCATGCTCGGGGCCGGGGCGGTCCTATGGCTGGGTTACCAGTCCTGGACCCTCTGGTCGGCGGCCCGCCCGTCGGTGTTTGTGTTCCTCGACGCGGAATCTCGCGACTGAACGACCGGCGCGAAACCTACGGCATGGCCTGATCGACGAACTCGTAGATCTCGGCCATGTCAACCCCGGGAAAACGGCCAGGGGGGGGCGCGGCCAGGACGTGGGTACGA
>JAENVV010000189.1 GCA_016650365.1 Acidimicrobiia bacterium | reverse complement strand
GCCAGTCCGGCCAGCGGGAGCCATCACCAACACGACCGCGAGCAAGCTGCGCTCAGCGACCAGGCCTTTCGCTAGTCGTCGAGGGTTTGCGAATGTCGAGCTAGATGGCCGGGGGAGGCAGGTATCTGGCTTTGGTGATTTCCCCGTCGGCGGCGGACAGTTTCCACACCGAGCCCTTTTTCGTGTCGAATGGCTCGCTGAGCGGCAAGCCACGTCTGGCCAGATAATCCATGACGCCAGTTATGACATCACCGTGCGAGCTAAGGGCTGATCGGCTCGTCGAGAGCTCTCTCAGCAGCTCGGCGGTGGCCTTTGGGTCGGCGCCTTCGGCCAACGCCGGATGTTTTTCGATTTCGATTCCGGTAGCCGCCGAGAGTGGCTCAACGGTCTGCACGCAGCGAACAAAAGGACTTGAGACGATTCGGTCGAGTCCTTTGTCGGCGTATCGCTCGCGGATAACCATGGCTTGTTGACGCCCGAGCGCCGATAACGGTCTGGTCCGATCGTCGCCGGTCCAGGTTCGTCGATGGCCCGCTTCGGCATGTCGGATCAACTGCATCCACGGCTTCCCAACCCACCACATTTGTTTCAACGATTGGTAAAACTCCCGGTCCCGGTCATAGGTCAACATGTCGGCGACCTTGCTGGCTGGGACCCACTGCACCTTGTCGACTTCGCTGTTTGGCTTGAAAGAACCGTGCGAGTAGGCCATTTCCCACATGTAAACGATCTTCGGTGAACCGTTGCCGGTCAGGTATTCGATGGTGCCAAGTAACTTGCCGAGGCGGCAGTACAGATTGGTTTCTTCAGCCACTTCCCGTCGGGCCGTCATTCGGATGGCTTCGCCATCGTCTTGCTTTCCCTTCGGGAACGTCCAATCCCGATAACCAGGACGGTGGACGAGCAGAACATCGACGCTGCCCTTCTTGTTCGGCCGCCAAATAAGCCCGCCCCCGGCACGTATCTCAGAAGTGATGGTGCCCACCGGCTATTGCCACATCGGTTTACGGGCGACAAGCCTGGCAGGAACCGCCGTGTCGGTCAGGTCGATCTCGGTCCAGTCACACACGAGACAGGTCCTCCTGTTGATGCCGCCCGCCAGTCGGGTTGGTTCGGACATCTTATGGCCACGCCGACAACTGCGGCTGTCCCGGTGCCGGCCAGCCTTCGTGTTCGCGGGGGTCTCGTCGTCGCATTCTTCAGGAGAATACTCGCCAGGGACGAGGAGGGTGGTTAGTCAGCCCCGGAGGCGGACCGGCCGGTGGCTTGGGTCGATCTCCTGCCAACCGCTGAGGAGCATGAGGTCGCGCCGGTTACTGAGGTCGGCTTTCTTGAGGATGTTTCGCACGTGGGTGGCGGCGGTCGCTTTCGAAATGAACAACATGTCGGCGATCTGCGCGTCCGTAATGGATCCTTCGGCTATCACAGTCACCACCTCAAGCTCGCGAGTTGTCAGGCCGAGGTCGGCGACCGATGTCTCCGGGATCTGATTGGAGAGGGCGTTCATCATGCGTTCGGCTTTCCTCATGGGCTCGGCGAGCTCCAGCACGACCTTTAAGGACATGTATGCCAACCAGAACGAGGCGAGCATTACAGCGAAGCCGAAAATCATTGCGGTGGCGATCGAATCGGTTGCCTTCAGGTCGATGTGAGCGATGCCCATAAGGACGAAGAAGGCCCCGATCATCGACATGATTAACGAAGCCAGTGCGATGGCATGCATCAGCCTGGCAAATCGGGGTTCCGAAATCCGGCGAGCTTCGCGTAGGACGTATATGCCCGCGAATAGAAATAGTCCTGTCATGACGGCGGCTGTGATCGCAAAAGTCAGAGCCATGTAATTCCCTTTTCCCGCTTCGACAAGTCTAACCCTCGTCGGGATTCCTCGGGCGGTAGCCGCGCTACCGAGAGTGGGATCTGTGTCGGGGCCACCGATCGGTAGTATCGGGCCATGATCCGGATCCGACCCGAAGTAGCTTCCATACACCCATACGTGGCCGGGCGAACAACCGCGGCCGTGGCAGCTGACATCGGGTTGGATGAACGCGATATCGTCAAACTCGCCTCAAACGAATCTCCTGACGGCCCGTTCCCATCTGTCGAAGGGGTGGTTGCCGAGGCAGTCATGACGGCCAACCGCTATCCCGACAATGCCATGCGCGAATTGACGCCGTTGACGGCTCAACATCTAGGCGTTGCGGCGGACAATCTGTGGTTTGGGGCGGGGACTTCGGCGATTCTGCGCGAAGTTGCCTTGGCCGTAGGAGGTCCGGGGACTTCGGCGGTTTTCCCGGAGCCCTCGTTTGTCATCTACGACCTGGCGACTCAATTGGCTGGGGCCACCGGCCGCCCGGTGCCTCTCGACGGCGCTTACCGGGTCGACCTCAATGGGCTGCTTGACGCCATCGACGAGACGACGACTGTCGTGTATCTGTGTTCCCCGAATAACCCGACCGGGACACTGACAGGGACAGAGGACACCCGTCGATTTCTTGGTGCGGTCCCCGACGACGTGTTGGTGGTAGTTGACGAGGCGTATGGGGAGTATGTCACCGATTCGAAATGGGCCTCGATGGTTCCCGAAGCGGTGCGCCGACCCAACGTCATTGTCACGAAGACGTTCTCGAAGGTGTTCGCGTTGGCGGCCTTTCGGATCGGCTATGCGGTGGGGATGCCCGTCACCCTCGCTGAGCTACGAAAGGTGCAGGCCCCGTTCACGGTCACCACGGTTGCCCAAGTTGCCGCTGCCGAGTCACTGCGACACCCTGGCGAGCTTGCCAGGCGTCAGGAGGCAAATGCCGCCGGCCGCCGGGGCCTTGAAGCCGGGTTGGCCGATCGAGGCGTGCAGTACGTGGCGAGTCAGGCGAACTTCGTGTTCCTGCCGATGGACGATCCCGCCGGCATGTTTCAAGGGCTCCAGCGACTTGGAGTTATCACGCGATCGACTCCGGGTGGTCTGCGGGTGTCGGTGGGCAGCGACGCCGAGCTCCGAAGGTTCTTTGAAGCGTTCGACGAACTCAGGTTGGTCTAAACGAACGCCACGCGTAGCCTGTCATCCGCAACTTCTTTTGCTATGCAATAAATTGTTGATTTAAAAGGGGAACACTCTCGTGAAAGCTCTCGTACGTCTACTGTCGCGCTCGGTCCAGCGCTACCCGTGGCTCACGGTCGGGTTGGTGCTGGTGGTGGGTGTCGGTCTGTCGTACTTCAACCAGTTTGTCGTCCAGGCCGATGCGAATGATGGGTTTGCCCCGGAAGCCGCCGCTCTGGATGCTTCGACCCGGATCGGCGAATTGTTCGGAGATGAGTCGTCGGGGTCAGTACTTCAGGTAATCGTGTCATCCGATGACGTTGTTTCGGCCGAGGGCGCTCAGGTTGTCCATGCGATCACCGAGGCATTGGCTGCGTCGGAGCTGAGCGGGGATCTGCAGGAATCGAACGGGCAGCCTCCAGTGGTCAGCTTTTTGGCTCCGTTGGAGGGAGCGGCCGGCCAGGGGCCATCCATCCAGATCGCGGTTAGCGGGACCGATGTGATCAGCCCCGCCGGGTTGGCAGCCTCCCAAGCAATACAGCAAGCCGTCTTCAGTTCGGCGGCGGCCGCCAAGGTTCCAACTGATGGTCAACAGCCTCCGGTTACCAGCTTCCTGGAGGCTATGGAAGGGTCGGCCTCCCAGGGACCGTCCATTCAAGTTGCTGTTCGGTCTTCTGGCGGCGATGTGTTCACGGCTGAGGGGCTGCAAGCCGTTCAAGCGATCCAAGGTGTCGGGTTTGGGGTCTTCGGAGCCAAACTGCCGGAGGGCAATCAGCCGCCGGTAACCTCCTATCTGCTTCCGGTCGAGAGCGCCATCGCACAGGGGAATGTGCCGGCGGACGTTCCCACGGCGGGACTCAAGCAGGCGTACCTGGGGTCATTGCCCGACCTGCCGCCCGAGATTCAACCGGTACTGGCTTTTCTCGCATCGAATGACGCGGACCTGTCCGTTCCAAGCGCCGCCGCCGGCTTGGTGTCGTTCACGTTGACGGAACCCCTGAGTTCAGACGAGTTGGCTGCCTTTGAGCAGGGTCTTTCCGACCTTGCCCTTCCAGATGGCTATTCGGTAACCGCCCTACCGGCGACGCCCGGCGACGATGAGTTCAAGACGGTCTATTCGGAACGACTCGCCTTTGTCCCGGCTGGGTTTGCTCCCCTTCTCGACTTCCTCCTGTCAAACGACAAGGACCCGGCCGGCCCCAGCGCTTCGAAGGGGCTGATCAGCGTTGCTCTCTCTGAACCGTTGACCACGGACGAAGAGGCCAGCCTGTCGGCCGCCATCAGCGGAGCCGAGCTGCCGGCCGGCTTTTCGGCGTCCTATCTTCCTTCCAATCCAACCGATGCACAGCTCAAGGCTGCCTACCTCGACCGTTTGTCTTTCATACCAGTCGAGCAGGTGGGCTTGGTCGAAAACCTCCTGAGCACCGACAAAGACCTCAGCGTTCCGTCGGCCTCGAGCGGTCTCATGATTCTGTTACTAAACAGTCCCGATCAGGCTGATTCGGTCGCATTCGAAGCGTTCTCCCTTCGCCAGCAAGCCTTCGTTGACGACCTCAATCAGCTTGATCTACCAGACGGCTTCGAAGCGAGGGGCTTTTCCTTTGAGTTGATTTTTGCCACAGGTGGCGACAGCACCGCCGAGATCGGTCGGATGTTTGGACTGGCGGCTCTCATCATTGTTGTCATCTTGATGTTCAACTACTGGCGACGACTGAGCGGTTCGAACGGGATGGTTCGCTCGGTTCGCCGGATGATGGCCACGATGGGTCTGACCATGTTTGCCATCTTCTTCGCCATTGCCATTATGAATGGTATCGGCGTGTTGCTCGGCCCGAAGTATCTGGGGATCATCGGAAACTTCAATCAGATCGTTCAGATTCTTCCGATTCTTTTGATCGGTCTCGGCGTCGACTACGGCATCCACATGACCTCGCGATACCAAGAAGAGTTCGGTCAGGAGCGCGGCGTTGAAGTGGCTACCGAGACGGCCATTCGGACGGTTGGAGTCGCCCTTATTCTGGCGACCGTGACGACCGCGGTCGGATTCTTGACCAACCTGGTCAGCCCGATCCCTGCGCTGAAAGACTTCGGCATTCTGGCGGCCGTCGGGATCATCGTGTCCTTTGCTCTTATGCTCACGTTGGTTCCGGCAGTCAGGTTTCTACTCGACCGGCGGGCGGCCGGCCGCCTCGATCCTCAAGACTTCGCCGCTGAGGATGCCAAGGGTGGCGCGATCGGATCCACAGTGGCGGGAGCGGTCGGTGGCGCGGTTGTCTACCTTCTGAGCGTTCTCATCGAGGCGGGGATCCGCAGTGTCGGGTTCGGGGACGTCTTCGAACTCAATTCCGTGTGGATCTTCGCCGTCATCGGGGCAGTTGTTGGTCTTACGATTATCTATCTGCCCAAGATCGTCGGGCCGACCGGGGCGCTGGCCGACAAGGCCGCGATTCCGGTCGTGATCGCGGCGCTTTTGATCGGTGTGCTTGGTTACGCGGGCTTTCGTCAGCTCGAAACGAAGTTCTCATTTACCGATTTCGTGCCGTCCGACAGCCCGCTGCTGGCGGCTGTCGACCAGTTGACAGAGGACTTCGGGGGCGGGTTTGGCGAGGCAACCAGTGTGTTGATCGAGGGCGACATTGCTTCCGCCTCGGTACACAACGCCCAGGTCGATGCGTTTGCGAATCTGGGGTCGACCGACGATGTGATCACATTCGGCGATGCCCCGGCCGCGACTTCGCCGATCTCGATTATTGCCAGTCTGGTACAACCAAACTCGCCAACATTTGACCAGACGGTGGCTGATGCGGCGGACGCTGTCGGGATGGGGGCGGATTTCAAGGTGCCGGCATCGGCCGACCTGACCGGTTTGTACTCGGCCGCCGCAGGAGTCGATCCGACGACGTTTGGATCTGTGATCCATTCGAGTGATTCGGGTGGCTACGACGCGGCACTGTGGACGATCAACACCCAGGCGGGCGACTCTCGCGCCGGCGCCCTGAATGATGGGCTCAACGACGCCTTTGCACCGGTAGATCAGGCGGGTGCAACGGCGATTCCGACATCGCAGAACATCATCGGCAACGTTGTTGTGAAGTCCCTCCAGTCGTCGCAGGTGAGTTCACTGTGGATCACGCTTATTGCCGCCACGATATTGTTGATCGTGAACTTCTGGGTCGAGTCTCGCCGACCGTTTTTGGGTGTCATCACCATGCTCCCGGTAGTCCTGGTGATTCTCGCAACGTTCGGGACGATGGCGATGACCGGGATTCCGTTCGGTCCGGTCACCGCGACCATTTCGGCGCTTGCGATCGGGATCGCAGTGCCGTATACGATCCACATCACGCATCGATTCCAGGAAGACCGGATCCGGTTCGAATCGACGGGGGAGGCGATTAGATCGACGACCCTCCACACGGGCGGGGCGCTCGCAGGGTCGGCGTTGACAACTATGGCCGGGTTCGGCTCGTTAGTGACATCGAATCTGACCCCGTTCCAGCAGTTCGGGGCCGTCACGTTTTACGCCATCGCCTATGCCTTGTTGTTCTCCTTGTTGGTGCTGCCGTCCATGTTGGTCCTGTGGGATCGCTGGCACCGTCGCCATGGAGATGCGACCATCGACGAGGCCGCGCTACACGAGTCCCTGGGTATCTAGTCGACAAGGGTGGGGGCGATCGGCGTCTCCACCCTTCCACGGGGTCCGGTTCCGGCGGCGGGAACCCTCGTGAGTACCTTTGCGTGGCCCGGAGTTACTCGGGGAGATCGACCGTTTCGATTTCTTGGGAAATGCCTACGGTGGCGAACCAATATATCTCGCTCACGAGGGCGGCCTGATCCACCCGGCCGTCAGGCCGGTACCAGCGTTCGATGGCGTTGAGAATGGACAGCACGAAGATGGTGGCCAGGTCGATGTCGAGATCCGCTCGGAAGGTTCCGTCCGCCACGCCGGCTTTGACGACTGACCGGAAAATGGTTTCGTATCGGTCCCGCTCGGCGATGATCTCGTCACGGTGTGCGCCGTCGAGGGCGGCGGCTTCGTTCAGGAACGTTTGTACCTCGTCACGGTGGTTTAGAACGACGCCGATATGTGCGGCGATAAGCGCTTTGAGTTGGTCGCTAGGGCTTTGAGAACCGGTTAGGGCTCCCTCGGCGGCTTCGCCGAACAAGCGGCCCGCCCGGTGCACGACCTCAACGAGTAGCTCTTCTTTGGACGAAACGTGGGCGTACACCGAACCGCCGAGGATCCCGAGTTCGGTTCCTAGATCCCGCATCGACGTACCGTGATATCCGTGGACGGCAAAGAGCCGACTCGCCGCCTCGATGACATCTTCCCGCCGCAGCCTGCTCATACGTCGTAGTCCAGGAGAACCTGGCTGGACAGGGGATGGGACTGACAGGTCAGAACGAGACCGGCTTCTAACTCCTCCTGGACGAGGCACCAGTTCTGGTCCATTCGCACTTCGCCCTCCACGACCCTTGCCTTGCACGTGGCGCACACCCCACCCCGGCACGAGAACGGCAAATCGCTGCGTACCCCGAGCGCGTAATCGAGAATGGGTGACCCGCCGGGATCGACGGCAACGATCGATGTCCGACCGTCGAGTGTGAACGTTACGGTGGCTAGTCCCTCAGTCGAACGGGGTGGCTCTGGAGCAGTGACGAACGGTTCGGAGAAGAACAACTCTTCGTGGATTCGGCTGTTGGTTCGCTCGTCAAAGACGGTCGCGGCGGCTTGGACCATTTCGTGCGGTCCGCACAGGAACCAGTCATCGATCGGTTCGGTGATGATCTGGTCGAGTAACTCGTGGAGCTTGGCGGCATCGATGCGGCCTGAGAACAGCGGTACGGCCGATGGTTCTCTCGACAAGATGTGGATGAGTTGAAACCGGCTTGTGTAACGATCCTTCAGTCCCTCGAGTTCTTCGAGAAACATGATTGATTGGACCGTTCGGTTCCCGATGATCAACGTGAAGGAGCTGTCGGGTTCGGCCGCCAGCAGTGTTGTGGCGATGGACAGAATCGGTGTGATGCCTGAACCCGCGGCAATGGCGCCGACGGCTCGGGGCCCGTTCGATGCCGGCAGCGTGAATTCACCGACGGGCGGCATGACATCGAGCAGGTCGCCCACCTGGAGTTCCTTGGTCGCCCAGGTTGAGAAGACGCCGCCGTCGAGCCGACGAATCCCGACCCGAAGGTCCCCAAGGCCGGCGTCGGCGCAGATGGAATATGAACGACGGATGTCTTGGCCGTCGATGATTGTCCGGATCGTGACATGCTGCCCGGCCCGGTAGGCGAACCGGGAGCGGTTGAGATTGTCGAGGCCGAAGGTGATGGCTACCGAATCGTCCGTCAACGGTTCGATTTCCACGATCGGGAGGGCGAAGAACTCGGTCACAAGTTCTTGAACCGATCGAACGGTTCGCCACAGTCCGAGCACACCATGAGCGCCTTGCAGGCCGTTGACCCGAATTCGGATATCTGGCGAGGGTTCGGTGCCGAACATTGTGGGCAGATGGGATCGGTACCTGGTGGGGCTATCCCGAATTCGGTCAGCTTGCGGCGTCCTTCGACGGACATCCATTCGGTGGTCCAAGCCGGACTGAGGACGGTGTTGACCCTCACAGACGAGGCGCCCGCTCGGGTAGCGGCTTCCACGATGTCAGCGCTGATGGTGTCCATGGCCGGACATCCGGAGTAGGTCGGGGTAATGGTGACCGTGATGTCGTTCCCGGTCTGTTCGATCATCCGTAGGATGCCAAGGTCGACGATGGTGAGCACCGGAATCTCAGGATCGCAAACCGACTTGATGGCCTGGCGAATCTGGTTCACCAGCTGGCACCCGGATACGTGCGTTGGAGTACTTGCATCTCGGCCAGCATCAGCCCGAGATGGTTGGTGTGACGTCCATCCCGACCTCCGCTGGT
>JAENVV010000188.1 GCA_016650365.1 Acidimicrobiia bacterium | reverse complement strand
TTATACGGTGTTGGTGTCTGATCCTGACCCGCTCAACAATACGGTCACCGTCACCGGCACCGACCCCGACGGTCAACCCGCCACCCCCGCCACCGACACCCACAGTCTCGATATTGATTTCGCACCGGGCCTAGCCATCGCCAAATCAGGACCCGCCACCGCACTCGTCGGCGAAACGGTCACTTACACATTCACCATCACCAACGACACCACAGGCGGCGACGGATCACCGATCGGTTCAGTTGACGTGGCGGACCCGTTTGGGGTGCCGGTGTACGTCGGCGGAGACACCAACACGGACGGGTTCCTCGACCAGGGTGAGACCTGGACGTACTCGATGCCGTACACCATCGGGGCCACGGACCCGGATCCGCTGGTGAACACAGCAGAAGTCAACGGGGTTGATCTCGACAACGACGACGTTGGCCCGGTTAGCAACTCCCACTCGATAACCGTCATACCGTCTGGCACGGTCACGGAGGTCGTCTACGAGGATGTCGACGGGGACGGCCTCTATACATTCGGGGTCGACTCGCCCCTGGTCGGGGTTGACGTCACGTTCACCGATGTAAACGGCGCATCCCAAACGATTCCGACGGATGCCAACGGGGAGGCCAGCCTGCTGGTTGAGGTTGGATCGACAACGGTTGACGTGGTTGACGCGACCCTTCCGGCCGGAGGTGCGTTGGTCGGAGGGACCGACCCCACGACGGTGACCGCCACAGCCGGAACCGAAACCGTCGATACGACTGGCTATGCGTTTGCAGGCGCGGTCGGCGACTTTGTGTGGGACGACCTCAACGGCGACGGAATCCAAGACGGTGGCGAACCGGGCATTGCGGGCGCCACGGTCTATCTCTACGACGCGGACGGAACGTCCTTGGTTGCGACAACCACGACCGACCTCACCGGTGCCTACTCGTTCGTGGGGCTGTCGCCGAATAACTTTGTGCTTGAGTTTGATCTGACGACCAACACGGCTGGTTCCTCGTTCGTCTTCACCCTCCAAGACGAGCTGTCGGACGACACGGTCGACTCCGATGTCGATCCGGCGACCAGCCGGGTCACCATCACCGTATTGGCGGGGGCGGCCAGCGACACGGTGGACGCAGGGGCTTACGTGCCCATCACGATATCCGACTTAGTATGGGTCGATTCTGACGGTGATGGCATTCAGGATGGAACCGAACCGGGGCTTGATGGCGTAGCTGTAGAACTTCTTGATGGCGCGGGCGGCGTAGTTGCTTCGACCACCACATCGGGCGGGGGCTTCTACTCGTTCGGTAATCTGATTCCTGGAGCCTACGAGATTCGCTTCGTGGCGCCTTCCGGCTACACGATCACTGGAGCCAATCTCGGCGGCGACGATGCACTTGACTCGGACGCCGATCCAGTGACCGGGGAAGGCGGCATAGTCACGTACATTTCGGGCGATTCCATCACAGACCTTGACGCCGGCATGTATGTGGCTGGCTCCATCGGCGATTTCGTTTGGGAAGACCTCAACGGGAATGGCGTCCAGGACGACGGGGCCTCCGGGATCGCCAGCGTAACCGTGACGGCCACCTACTACGGACCCGACGGAGTTGTTGGCACCGGCGACGACGCCACCCTGGTCACCACGACGGATGTCGACGGGCTGTATCTCTTCGACAGTCTTGCGCCGGGTTTATATGACGTCGTGGTCAGCAATCCGGTCGGATCAACGGCCACAACGCCGACCACGTTCACCGCGATATTCGTGACGTCGGGGAGCAATTACCTCACTGCTGATTCGGGCTACTACTACCCGGCTGACCTTGGGGATTTCGTCTGGGTCGATCTCGACGGCGATGGCATCCAGGACAGCGGTGAACCTGGACTGGCCGGTGTAACCGTCACACTGGTGGGCACGGATGGTCTCGGAAATGCCGTCAGCTTGTCAGACGTGACGGACGCCGGCGGCGCTTATGGATTCGCAAACCTGGCACCGGGCACCTACACCCTTGGCGTTGATGGAACCGGATGGACGTTCACGCTCCAGGACAGCGGCGGTGACGCTACCGACTCCGATGTGAGTGCCACCGGCACCGTCGCCGTGACAGTCGTCTCTGGAGCCGATGACCTGTCGGTCGATGCGGGCGTCTTGCCGATCACGATCGGAGACTACGTCTGGGAGGACGGTAACGGCAACGGTTTGCAGGACTCTGGCGAATTGCCACTGGGGGGCGTCGAGGTCAACCTTCGCGACGCGGCCACCGACGCGCTCGTAGCCACCACCACCTCAGCCGCAGGTGGGTCCTACTCGTTGGCGGCTGCTCCAGGCAATTACGTCGTCGAGTTTGTGGCACCTGCCGGCTACGAGTACACCGAGTCGAACGTCGGAGCCGACGACGGCACTGACTCGGACGCATCCCAGCTCACTGGCCGAACCGGGACGATTACGGTTACCGATTCTTCCGACCCAATCATCATTGTTGACGCCGGCTTCTATCAGCCTGCAACCATTTCCGACTTTGTCTGGGTCGATGCCGATGGCGATGGCCTCCAGGGTGGCACCGAGGTCGGGCTGGATGGCGTCGCGGTGACGCTCAACGGAGTCGACGGTGCCGGCAATGTCGTAAGTGTGAGTGATACGACCGCCGGTGGTGGACTGTACGGGTTCGACGTTCCGCCCGGCACCTACACCGTCACCTTCGACCTGTCGACGGCTGTCGGCTCGTACGTTCTCACCGCCCCCGACGCCGGCGACGACACTCTGGATTCAGATGCGGGATCTGCCGGCGATCCGTCGGGTAGCGCCCCGGCCATCACCGTTGCGTCAGGTGAAGTCAACGCGACGGTGGATGCGGGCGCTTATGAGGGCGTGACCATTGCGGGTTCGGTGTTCGAAGACGCCTTCGCCGAGGGAACGCAGGACGTTGCCGATGTGCCACTGCAAGGGATCGGGGTGACGTTGCTCGATGGTCTAGGAAACGTAGTTGCCAACACGACCACCGACATCAATGGCGACTACACATTTGTGGTTCCGCCTGGGGACTATCAAGTCGTTATCGACACGACCGGGTACCTCGTTTCTCCCCAAGATGCCGCCGCCGACACCATTGATTCCGACATCGACTTGACCGGTGCGACGTCGATCTTCGCGGCGGCTTCGGGCGCCACCTTCGATTTCGATGGCTTGCTGTATCGCCTTGCCACGATCTCGGATCTCGTGTTTGTGGACCTTGATGCCGATGGGATTCACGATGTCGCAGAGCCTGGTCTCGCCGTTATCACCGTGAGCCTGTTCGCAGACGTTGATCAGGATGGGAATCCGGACGGCCCTGCACTGAACTCAACCATCACCGACGCCGATGGTTTCTACGGATTTACGACCGACCCCGGCAGGTATGTTCTGGTCGTCGACGGAAGTGGCTTCACCTTTACCGCGGCCAATGTCGGGGCGAACGACGCCCTTGACTCGGATGTGGACGCAACGGGCACGACCGGCACCGTCACGGTTGCGTCAAGTCAGGTTGATGACTCGGTTGATGCGGGCGTGCTACCTGCACTCCTTTCGGACTTCGTTTGGAATGACCTCAATGCAGATGGGATCCAGGACGGAGGCGAGGCTGGTGTTCAGAACGTTACGGTCAACCTCTGGGCGGATACCTCGGGCGACGGGACGCCAGACACGGTCATTGCCACCGATCTTACAGATGTAAATGGCATCTACGAGCTGGCGGCCGCTCCCGGTACCTACCTCATCGAGTTCGACTATTCGACAGCCGTTGGTTCGTGGGTCAGTTCACCGGCCAATCAGGGAGCCGATGACGCGGTCGATTCCGATGCCGATCCGGTCACCGGAGAAACGGCAATTTTCGTGGTGCTTGACGGTTCGTCCGACGACACGCTCGACGCAGGCGCGTATCTTGGTGCCACCGTGTCGGACTTCGTCTGGGACGACCTCAACGGCAACGGCGTCCAGGACGGCGGGGAGCCTGGTCTGGCCGGTGCGATCGTCAACCTGGTTTCGGGACCGGGTGTTGACGGTCTGTTCGGCACACTCGATGACGTCGTGGTCACTACCGACACCACCGACCTGAACGGGGCGTATTCGCTCAGTGCGTCTCCCGGCAGTTATACGGTCGTGTTTCTGGCGCCCGGCGGCATGGTCTTCACGCTCGCCGATCAGGGCAGCGACCTCTTGGACTCGGACGCCCTCGTAACCGCCGATCCGACGGTGGCCATCGCGGCTACCACCCTTGCTTCTGGCGAGGTCGATGCGACCCTCGATGCCGGACTGTTTACGCCCATCATCATTTCAGATCTTGTCTGGTATGACATCGATGGCGATGGAGGCTTCGACGCCGGCGAGCCGGGCCTCGCCAATATCACCGTGACGCTCTTCGCAAGTGACGGTACGACGGTTCTTGAGACCGCAATCACGGACGTCAATGGCATGTATTCGTTCACAGTGGTTCCCGGTGACTATGTCGTCGCCGTTACAACTGGAACGCTGCCGGCCGGAATGACAGCTACCTATGACCTGGATGCGGTCCTTGATTCCGCGACGGCGCTTACCGCAATCTCCGGTACCGACAACGCCGACGTTGACTTCGGGTACACCGGCACCGGTTCGATCGGCGACGCGGTTCTCGAAGATTCCAACGGCGACGGCACGCTCGGAGTGGCCGAAACGACCGGACTGCCAGGTGCGACGGTCGAACTCACCTGGGTCGGACCTGACGGCGCCGCGGGCACCGGTGACGACGTCACCTATCCCACCCAAACCACCGGCCCGATCGGTGCCTACGACTTCACGTTACTCCCCGCCGGTCAGTATTCGGTCGATGTCATTGCGGAACCCGCCGGCTACACGTTGACTACCGTCAACGATCCGTTGACGGTGAATCTGGCTGCCGGCCAGGACTTCAACGCGGCCGATTTCGGCTATGCCGCTCTGGCTACGGTCTCCGATTTCGTCTGGACCGATACCAACGGCGACGGAATCCAGGATGTCGGTGAACCCGGTCTTGACGGAGTCACGGTGAACCTGGTGTCGGATCCAGGGACGGACAGTCTCTTCGGAACTGCAGACGACGTCGTCGTGGATACAACCACCACCGATGCGCTCGGTGCCTATTCGTTGACGGCCTTGCCGGGCGACTACACCGTCGTGTTCTTTGCGCCGGCGGTGACGTCGTTCTCACCGACCAATCAGGGTGGTGACGACACGGTCGATTCGGACGCGGTCGTGACGGCCGATCCCGGCATTGCCATCACCCCGACCACGCTGACCTCAGGACTCGTCGATGACACGGTCGACGCCGGACTCTTCGCCAATGCAAGCGTTTCGGACTTCGTCTGGGAGGACATCAATGGAAACGGCCACCAAGATGACGGCGCCGCCGGGGTTGGTGGAGTGACGGTGACGCTGGTTTCTGGCGCCGGTCTCGACGGCCTGTTCGGAACGCTGGATGATGTCATCGTCGACTCGACGGTGACGGATGGGAATGGCGCATATGTCCTATCTGCTGCGCCGGGGTCATATAGGGTCGTGTTCGACACCTCGACCGCTGCGACGGCCTTCCGGTATACGACCGCCAACGCCGGAGGAGACGACACCGTCGATTCCGACCCTGTGCCGGCCATCGACATTCAGATCGGCACGGTGGCGATCGTCCTCACCTCCGGCCAGGCAGACGCAACGGTCGACGCCGGTCTCGTGGAAGCCACTGTCATATCGGATCTTGTTTACCACGATGTTGATGGGGACGGGATCTATACATCTGGAACCGACATTCCGCTGGTCGGAGTCACGATGACCCTTACCAAACCGGACACCTCGACGATCACGGCTGTCACCGATGCCAGCGGTACCTACTCCTTCACGGTAGATCCCGGCACCTACGGCGTCACCGTTGACACGGCCACGGTTCCCGCCGGGATGGTCATAACCCAGGACCCTGACGGCAACGCCGATGACACGGCAACCGTCACCGTTACCTCCGGCGAGGTCAACACCACGACCGACTTTGGGTATACCGGCTCAGGATCGATCGGAGATCTTGTTTTCGAGGATGTTGACGGGGACGGCGTCTATTCCGCCGGGATCGACACACCACTTGACGGCGTACCGGTCTTCGCTACCTGGGCTGGCCCTGACGCAGTCGCCGGTAACAGCGACGACGTCGTCTATACGACCACCACCAACGGAGGGGGCTTGTACAACCTTGCCCTGTTGCCGGCCGGTGAATACACCATCGATGCTGACGCGACAGCCACCGGGTTGACGGCTCCGGTGCCGACGACTGGCGATCCCCAGACCTACGGTCTCGCGACAGCCGAAGCGTACCGCGGAGCCGACTTCGGATATTACGAACCCGCCACCGTGACCGGTCAGGTCTGGAGCGACCTCGATGCAAACGGCATCCAAAACGGCGAGCCATTCGTGCCGGCAGTCCCGGTTGAGCTGTGGAGCGACACCACGGAGAACGGGATCGCAGATACGCAGACTGCCACGGTGGCGACGGACGCGACCGGCACCTACACCTTCTCCAATGTGGCTCCTGGTGACTATGTGGTCATCGTCGACGGTGTCGGGTTCACATTCACAGCTCAGGACAGTGGCGCCGACGACTCGATTGACTCCGACGTTGCTTCCACGGGTGTATCACCGATCTTCTCGGTGAACTCGGGTGACGTCATCGATGGACCCGATGCGGGGTATCTGCCGGCGAGCCTGGGTGACCGCGTCTGGAACGACCTCAACGGGGACGGCATCCAGGATGTCGGAGAACCGGGCGTCGCCGGTGTCGTCGTGAACCTCTATGACGCCGCCGACCTGATCACCCCAATATCAAGCACCGCCACATCCGGCGGCGGCCTGTACGGGTTTGCGGTGGCTCCCGGCGCCTACGTCGTCGAGTTTGTCGCACCTGGTGGATCGGTGTTCTCGGCTCCGAATCAGGGAGGTGACGTCACGCTCGATTCGGACGCCGCCCAGATCACCGGACGAACTGGCGTCATCGGAATCACCGACGGAATCGGCACACAAGATCTTGATGCCGGACTCGTCGTACCGGCGACCATCGGCGATACGGTGTTCTCCGACCTTGATGGGGACGGCGTCCTCGATCCAGGTGAGCCGGGGCTGCCGACGGTTACGGTCAACCTCATCGACGGCGTCGGCACGACGACCGACACGGCGGTGACCGATGCCAGCGGCAATTACCTGTTCACGAACGTGGCACCAGGCAGCTACACGGTGGCCGTTGACGGATCGACCGTCCCGGCTGGATACATGGAGACCACCACCGATCCGCTCGCGGTGATCGTATTGTCCGGTGACTCGGTCACTGCGGCTGATTTTGGTTGGGTGCCCCCATCTGCGATGACGGTTGTCAAAGATCCGGCCACCCAAACGGTTGTATCCGGCGGTGACGCGGTGTTTACGATCACTATCACCAACACGGGCGGAACGACCCTGACGAACCTGGCGGTCGACGATCCGCTCGCAATGTGTACGCCGACCGCGGTCACCTCGTTGGCGGCCGGGGCACAGTCGGTTGTCAACTGCACCACTTCAGGCGTGACAGCGGACTTCACGAACTCAGTAACCGTCACGGCCGATTCGCCTGCGGGCGCGCTGAACGAATCGGATAGTGCTGATGTGGTGGTACTGAACCCCAGCATTCTGGTGACCAAGAGCCCGGCCACCCAGGAGGTCGTGTCGGGTAGCACGGCAAGTTTCACGATCTCAGTTGCCAATGATGGCGCAACCGATCTGACGAACGTCGTCATCGATGATCCACTGGCGAGTTGTGCGAGCACCGCGATCGCCAACTTGGCTATCGGTGAATCCGTGGATGTGAGCTGTACGACGGGAAATGTCACGGCCAACTTCACGAACTCGGTCACCGTGACCGCCGACGATCCACTCTTGACCGAGGTCACCTCGACCGACACGGCGGACGTGGTGGTCCTCACGCCGGCGTTCTCCGTGGTCAAGAATCCGGCGACCCAAAACGTGGCTCTCAACAGTGACGCCGTCTTCACCGTAACCATCACGAACACCGGTGAAACGGCTCTCACGAATATCACGATCACTGACGGCCAGGCGGTGTGCGACCTCACGTCGATCGCCAGCCTGGCAATAGGTGCGAGCCAGGATGCCATCTGCACGACCAGTGGCGTGACGGCCGACCTCACCAACACCGTCGACGTCACCGGCGAAGACCCACTCGGAACCGTGCTCTTCGGATCGGACACTGCCGACGTAACAGTTTTGGTACCGGGTGTCTCGATCACCAAGGATCCCGCTGTTCAATACGTAGTACTTGGTGGCACGGCAACCTTCAACTTCACGGTCACGAACACGGGGGCTCTCGATCTGACCAACGTCAGCGTCACGGATCTGTTCGCCCCCGGTTGCGATACGTTCTTCTCACTTATTCCGGTCGGTGGAGTCGAGACGTACTCCTGTGCTCAATCGCCGGTCACGGGCGACTACATCAACCAGGCGAACGTCGAAGCGACTGACACCGCAGGCAACCCGGTGAGCGACACTGATACCGCTTCGGTCGACATGATCCAGCCTGCCATCGACATTCAAAAGGGTCCTGATCCGACCTTCGCCAGGGCAGGTGACACGATCACATTCACGATTGACATCGCCAACACCGGTGACATAGGTCTGACGAATGTCGTGGTGAACGACCCGCTGACCGCAACCTGTGATGCCACCTTCCCCTCCCTGGCGGTGGGGGTAACCGAGATGTATACGTGCACCATGACGGCCACAGCAGACTTCACCAATGTCATCGGAGTCGTGGCCGATGAACCCTCCGGTGGAACGGTGACTGCCGGCGACTCGGCAGACCTCGATGTCATTGCCCCGGGGATTCTCGTAACGAAGAGCCCGGCTTCCCAGGAAGCGATCGTAAACGGTGACGCTACGTTCACTATCGCCATCGAGAACACTGGAGACAGCGCCCTGAGTAACGTCGTCATCTCCGATCCTCTCGCCCCGGCTTGTGATGCGACGTTCGCAACGCTGGCGGTTGGTGAAACGCAGAGCTACTTGTGTGTTCTGTCGCCCGTAACTGCCGGCTTCACCAACACGGTCAGCGCTTCCGCCGATGATCTCTCTGGCCAGGCCGTCACGTCAATGGATTCAGCTGCCGTTACCGTGGTATCCGGCAGAATCGACATCCAGAAGACCCCGAACCTTCAGACGATCCTCGCCGGCGACCCGGCGACCTTCGGGATCACAGTGACCAATGGTGGAACCATTGACCTGTTCAATGTTGTCGTGTCGGATCCGCTTGCCCCGGCCTGCGACAACGCCATCGGAACGTTGACAGCCGGTTCATCCGTTTCCTATGCATGTGTTCTGGCGGCGGTTCCCGGTGACTTTACGAACACGGCGGCGGTCACGGCTGAAGACGCGGTCGGTAATCCCGTTACCGATTCCGATGTGGCCGAGGTAGACGTCATCCTGCCTGCCATCTCGATTTCCAAGACACCGGACGTCCAGACCGTCACCTATAACGGAACGGCCAGCTTCACCGTAGAGGTGACCAACGACGGAGACGCCGACCTCACCACGATTGTCGTGTCGGACCCGAATGCGCCGGCCTGTGACTCAACCATCGCCACGCTCTTGATCGGTGAAACGGTTTCGTACTCTTGTACGCTGTCCAACGTTGTCGCCAGTTTCACAAACACGGTCAATGTCGTCGCCGACGAACCGTCTGGAGGCACCGTCACCGCCACCGACACAGCGGACACGACCGTGTTGGTTCCGGCTGTCGAGATCCAAAAATCCCCGGACTACCAGATCGTCGGACTGGGTGGCACCGTCGACTTCACCATCACGGTTACCAATACGGGCCAGACCGATTTGTTCAACGTGGCGGTCACCGACCCGTTGACTCCAGCGTGCGATGCGTCCGTCGGCTCGTTGTTCATCGGCGAATCGACCTCTTACTCATGTAGCTCGAACCCGGTGGCGGCTGATGTCACCAACACGGCCAACGTGACCGGCACCGATGCCCTCGGCGGAGTCTGGTCCGACAGCGACGTTGCGGACGTAGATCTCGTCGATCCAGGGTTGGAGATCTTGAAGACCCCGAACCTGCAGACGTTACTGTCTGGTGAGACGGCCACCTTCGATATCACCGTGACCAATACGGGCGACATAGACCTGCCCAACGTGGCCGTTTCCGACCCGCTGGCACCCGACTGTGATAATCCCATTGGACTCCTGACAGCCGGGTCCTCGGTGACCTATACCTGTACGCTGTTGAACGTCACTGGCGATTTCACCAACAACGCCGCCGCCACTGCGGACAACCCGCTCGGAGGCACCATCAGTGTCAGCGACTCTGCGGATGTCGATGTCGTGTTCCCCGGTGTTGAGATCCAAAAGACTCCTGACCCAGAGCAGATCGTGGTCGTCGGAGATTTGGCTACCTTCACCATTTTGGTGACCAACACCGGTGACCAGGACCTGACCGGCCTCCTGGTCAACGACCCACTCACCCCGGCTTGTGATTCAGGGCCGTTCGATCTGGTGGTCGGAGACAACACCAGCTATACCTGTTCAACGACAGTCTCGGCAGACTTCACGAACATTGCCTCGGTGTCCGGGACCGACGCGCTTGGCAACCCCGTGAGCGATTCCGATGATGCTTCGGTCGACGCGATCGACCCGTCGATCACCATCTCGAATACACCGGACGCCCAGACCGTTATTTATGATGCGACCGCCAGTTTCACCATCGAAGTGACCAACAACGGTGACGTCGATCTGGTCAATGTGATCGTGACCGACCCGAACGCTCCGAACTGCGCAGTCACGATCGCAACCCTGGCGGTCGGTGAGACCGTCACCTACACGTGCACGCTGGACAACGTGACGGCCGACGTCACCGCCACCGCGAGTGTGACTTCGACCGATCCCCTCGGGAACGCAGTGACCGACGCGGATGGCGCCGACGTGGTCGTGCTGGTTCCTGGAATTGAGATCCAGAAGACACCGGATTTCCAGCAGGTGCCGGTGGGTTCGGCGGCGACCTTCACAATCACTCTGACCAACACCGGTGCGACCGTCCTGGCTGACCTCGTCGTCTCCGATCCGCTCGCGGCCAGCTGTGGCCGGATCGTCAGTTCGCTTGCCATCGGCGCAACGACTTCGTATTCGTGTACCGCGACGGTCAGCGCCGACTTCACGAATACGGCGTCGGTCACCGCCAATGACCCGCTCGGGAATCCGTGGATCGACAGTGATACCGCCGACGTCGATGCGATCGCTCCCGGTCTTGCCGTGACAAAGTCGCCAGATGTGCAATCCGTGCCGCTCGGCGACGATGCCACGTTTGTCATCGAGGTCACGAACACCGGTGACGTAGATCTGACCGACGTGAGCCTGGTCGACGCTTCCGTGCCTTCCTGCGACTCCACGATTGCTTCGCTGCTCGTCGGCGAATCGGTCAGCTACAACTGCGTCGTAACCGTGAATGGCGACTTCACGAACACGATCGTGGCGTCGGGTCTTGACCCCAATCTCGATCCGGTTGACGGTGGGAACGACTCGGCTGACGTCACGGTTCTGTTGCCAGGTGTCCTGGTGGAAAAGGTCGCCTCCCAAACAGCTATCGGCATCGGTCAGGACGCCACGTTCACAATCACGGTCACGAACACAGGTGACGTCACCCTCACCACGGTCGATGTGGTTGATGCCGGCTACCCGGCTTGTGACAACACCGTCGGGCCACTGGCGCCGAACGCCAGCACGTCATATGTGTGCACCGTCGCCGACGTCCTGGTCGGCTTCACAAACACCGTGGATGCGTCAGCCCTCGATGGCAATGGCAACCCGGCCACCTCGTCCGACTCAGCGTCGATCACCGTGCTGCCTGCCTCCATCACCATCGGCAAGGTTGCGGACTTCAGCACAGTCATTGACAGCGGAGACATCACCTACACGATCACTGTCCAAAACAACGGTCCGGCTGATCTGGCCAACGTCTCGGTAGTGGATCCGTCATTGCCGGCTTGTGACAACGCCTTCGCCGCTCTGGCGGTCGGCGCCACCCAGACCTATACGTGCGCGCTGGCCGGGGTTGATGCGACTACCGGCGATCCGGTTGTCAACACCATCAGCGTGACAGCCCAAGATGAGGCCGGCAACGACGTGGTCGACTCTGCCAGCGAAGTGGTGGACGTCCTGGTTCCTGAACTCTCCGTCTTCAAGGCCGCCGATACCCCGACGGTGCTCGAGTCCGGAACGGCCACCTTCACGATCACCGTCATCAACACGGGGGAGACGGCACTAGACACCGTGACCATCACCGATCTGGCGTACCCGGCTTGCGGCGGTACGTACGCGACGTTGGCCATCGGAGAGGTCCAGTCGTACACCTGCGATGTCTTCGGGGTCACGGCCGACTTCACGAACACGGTGAACGCCTCAGCGACCGATCCGATCGGCGGCGCAGTGACGGGCACGGACAGCGCTTCGGTAACCGTCATCCGGACCGGGGACCTCAGTGGCTTTGTCTTCACCGATGAAAACGGCGACGGCGTGTTCAACCCGGCCGACGGCGATGCCCCTCTCTCGAATGTTGACGTTGTTCTGACAGGCTCAAGCGGACCACCGGTCACCGTTGTCACCGACAGTTCGGGCCTCTATTCGGCCACCCTTCCGGTTGGCAACTATTCGGTCAACGTCGACGAGACAGATGTCGACTTCCCGGTCGGCTACGGCAACGAAACGACCGGAACGGACGGCCAGACGGTCAACGTTGACGATACCGTCCCGGTCACAGCGTCTTACATCGGGTACGCGCCGGCTGGCGACATCGCGGGAATGGTCTGGGATGATGTCGACGGCGACGGGCTCCAGGATGTGGGCGAGTCGGGTCGCCCTGGCGTTGTCGTCAATCTGTGGCTTGACACCGATAACAATGGCAATCCCGACACGGTCGTCGCCTCGACGACTACCGACGGCAACGGTGATTACTCCTTCATCGGTATCGCGGACGGTGTCTACGCGGTTGAAGTGATCGCCTCCTACGTGAGTCCAATGGACGTCGGCGGCGACGATTCGATTGATTCCGACCTCGATCCCGTGACCGGTTTGAGCGGTCCGGTGTCAGTGTTGCCCGGATCCAAGGTTGATATCGACGTAGGTGTTTACGTTCCTGCCTCAGTCGGCGACCTCGTGTATATCGATCTCAACGGGGATGGCGTACGCGACGTAGGCGAACCTGGTTTCAGTGGCGTCGTCGTTACTGCAACGAATACGTCGAGTGGCGCCGTCTTCACCACAACCAGCGACCCCGCAGGCGGCTACTCGTTCAGTCTCCCGCCGGGCAACTATGACGTCGCCGTGGTCGAGCCGGTTGGGACATCGGTCACGACCGCCAATAATCCAACCAGCCTCGCATTGATGAGTGGAGACGCCGTCGATATGGTCGACTTCGGCATCTACGCCGTCGGTTCCATTGCGGGCCGAGTCATGCTCGACGTCAACGGTGATGGCGCCGACGGTGGCTCCGAGCCCCCGCTGTCCGGGATCATTGTCGTAGCAACCTGGGCCGGTCCGGACGCAATTGTGGGGAACGGTGACGACGTGTCCTATCCGACGGCCACCGACGCGGGCGGTTTCTATCAGTTCGTGAACGTGCCGTCCGGGGACTACCGGATCGTCGTGTCTCTACCGACGGGTGCCGCATGGTCATTCGATCCGGACCTCACTCCCGACGGTATCGACCTGGTCACCTTGCTGCCTGGACAGGCTGTGGTTGGGGAGGACTTCGGAGTCGCCGGCCAAGGGTCCCTCACCAATCGGGTGTACTTTGATATCGATGCCGATGGAGCCGCCGATGCCGGTGACCCGGGTATCGGAGGCGTGGACGTAACAGTGGTCTGGGCAGGGCCGGATGGTGTTCCAGGTAACGCCGACGATGTCACCTACCTCGTATCCACCGATGCGGCCGGTAATCTTACGGTTCCCTATTTGATGCCAGGCGCATACACGATCGCGATTGACGCCGGTACGTTGCCTCCGGGAGTGATCCAAACCGACGACCCGGACGCCATCGTGGATGGGGCGACGGCAGTGACCGTGAGTCCGAATCAAGCGGTGATAGTTGGGCCCTTCGGCTACACCGGCACCGGAGCCCTCGGGGACACCGTGTTCAGCGATCTTGATGGCGATGGTATCCAGGGCGCCGGGGAGCCAGGTATACCGGGTGTCGGGGTGATTGTGACGTGGGCAGGCCCGGACGGCCTTGCAGGTACGACTGACGATGTGGATTACGTTCAGGTAACCAATGCTGCCGGCCACTACCTCGTATCTGGACTTGTCGCCGGATCGTATGTGGTGGCGCTTGACCCGACGACCCTCCCGCCTGGTCTGGGCGGAGCATTCCCCGTTTCAGTGAGTCTCTCCGCAGGTCAAATCTATCTCGACGCAGACTTCGGACTGGGAGGGAACCTACCGCCCATCGCCACCGACGACAGCGCCGTGACGCTCGAAGATCAGCCGGTAACCATCGTCGTGCTCAACAATGACGGTGACCCGGAAGGTCACACGCTGATTGTGACGACCGTGACCCAACCTCCCAACGGGTCCGTCACGATAAACTCGGACGGCACCATCACCTACGTACCCGATCCCGACTTTGCCGGGGTGGATTCGTTCACCTATACGATCTGCGAAGACACGTCCATACCGACCACCGGGATCGCCCCGACCGGTGAGTGCGCTACCGCCGTGGTCACGGTCACCGTCACCGACGTCAACGACCCACCCGTCAATGAAGGTGAAACCATCATCACGGTTACCGTTGGTCAGACCGTCCCGTCTCTCACCTTCACCGACCCGGAAGGTTCCGAAGTCCGATTTACTCTCATCGGAGGGGCCTTACCGCCAGGCGTGACCATGAACCCTGACGGAACGTTCACCGGAACGACCAAGGGCGCCGGAACCTACACATTTGTGGTCAGAGTCTGCGATACAGATGGGGCCTGTACGGTGGTCACCGTTTCCGTAGTGGTGCTTCTTCCACCGGGGCCGAGCGGGTCAGGCGGGGAACCGGGTATTCCGTACACCGGCTACAACTCGATGGCCCAGCTGGTGCTGGCACTTCTGCTCATCCTCGGCGGGCTGGTACTTGTGGGAATGTCGAAAGACCGGCCCGTTCCACGGAGTCTGGCGGTTGGACGCGAACCCGACGAAGACCTGCTGTAGCGCTTCAACCGGGCAGGGTGGGTTTTTCAAAGGTTGGAACTGGGTGCGTCTGGCGACTGGGATGGATGGTCATGCCTCCCGAAATGGTTGAACCGATCACCCGACTCGCCCAGAATCTGTTTATCTGTCCACCGGTTCTCTCCCAGCATGCTGCCATCGCCGCGTTCGATGCAACCGACGAGTTGGAGGACAACGTCAGACGATACGCTCGGAATCGCCAGATCGTGCTTGCCGGACTGGCCGAAGCCGGTCTTACCGACGTCGCCCCCGCGGACGGGGCTTTTCACGCCTGGGTCAATATTGAATCACTGAACCTGACCAGCACCGAACTGTCGGCACGGTGGCTGCGTGACATCTCCGTGGCTGTAACACCCGGATTGGACTTCGATGGAACCGACGGCGATCGTCACATTCGGATTTCAGACGCTGAATCTACGGCCGATATAGGCGAGGCCATGGGTCGGATCGTCGAATGGGTGGGCCAAAGGAGCCAGATCTGAAACCGGTGGCGGCTGATACACTGCCCCCGACGCCCTCGTAGCTCAGGGGATAGAGCACCGGCCTCCGGAGCCGGGTGCGCAGGTTCGAATCCTGCCGGGGGCACGCGTCTGGATCCTGCACGGTCGATCGGCCTTCTCCGGTTTCGTCGGTCGGGGTATTGGCCAACTGATGCCCATGACCGCACCTAGCCTCTGGCCACCTGGATTGCCTCCACCGAGCCGTGGGTGCAGAGAAATCCACGTCCGGCGGGTGGGTTGGTCAGGAACCTGGGAACGCTCAAACCGAGCTGGTCGCCGTGGTCCGTTCCGAGGAGCAACACGTTGCCCGAATCCCGTATTCGTCGAGTCCAGTGTGCATACAGACGGGTGGCTTCGGTTGAGCGAATCGCTGCCACCATTGTTACGTTCGGCTGGCGCGTTTTGAGTACGTCTTCAAGTCCTTCTACGAGTTCAGCATCGTCAACCAGTATCAGGATCGACCGGTTGGCTGACACCAGGGCCCGACCCAACTCTGGCACAGCCGCCGGGTCGTCAACGATATGTTCAAATCGTGCCGCATCGCCGAGTGAGGACCGTCGGGGGGTCACCGCCACGAGATGAACTTGCGGGTTGGCCGAGTAGACCTGGCCGGCGATGAGGGCCAGGGTGGTGCTCTTGCCGGAACGGACCGGTCCAGCGACCAGCAGGTGATCGCCGACGTCGAGATCAACTCCGATCTCGGTTAAAAGGCGCTCTCCGATCCCGAGGGGGATGTGCCATGGGCGGGTGACGGTCTGGGCGGAGGTGGGGAGGTCTTCGACGATCCGTGGCATGATTCGAATCGGGGAAACGATCGCCCGGGCAGGAAACTGCAATCCGGAGTGGTCGGTTGCGACCTGGACCATGAGCTCGGATGACACATCGATCCCGCGACCAAAACCGAGCGTTTGCGGATACCGGCCGCGGATGCCGAGTCCGGCATGGTGGGAACGGTCGGCGAAGCTGAACGCCAGCCGCGTGGTAAACCCAATCGCCGCCCTGGTGCGGATGGCTCCCGCCGAGAAGGCGGTGGCGATGACGTGAATCCTGGCGGTGTAGCCCCTCGTGAGGATCTCGGTGAGGGTCTCAAGAAGCGGGGCCAGGTGGAACGGTTCGAAGCTCCTTAGGCAGGCTCCGATATCGTCAATGACGACAATGATGGCCGATTCGGGGCTGGAGGCTGATCTGTTGCGCCGCCTGAGTTCGGCCCCGAGATTCCGGATCAAGCGCGCCTGTCGCTCGAAGTCGTCCGGTTCGATGACGGGTGTGATCCCGGATATGTTGGCGAGTGAATCGTATCGATGGTTTCCGAACCTCAGCACGAATACCTGGAGGTCCTCTGGTATGGAGCAGGCGGACGCGACGGCACTCTCCGCGGCTCGCTCGGGACCGGTTCCCGGCATGCCGTAGAGCGCTAGATGGCCCTTTGAGCGCTCCCAGATGAAGGGTCGTTGGCGTTGTTCCCCTGGTTCGTCGATCAGTCCGAACGCGCCTGAGTCAGCCATGAGCGAGGAGAGTGCGAGCGACTCAGGGAGGGCTGGTGGCCAGGGAGTGCGGGGAGGATTCATCTGGGTTTGGTGGGACGCCGCCTGGACGGCTGCCACAAGTCGCTCCAGATCGGTGGTGCCGGCGCCGTCCTCGCCACCGACGTCCGGACGACGTGGCAATCCAATCGGGTGCAGATCCAACCTCGCAGGGGCCTGGTCCGACGATGAGCAAGTTACCAGAGCGGTTTGGAAGTCGGTCAGTTCCGACGGCCCGAATCGCACATATCCCCGACCGGGGACAGAACGGGGAATCAGGGCGGCGATGCCGTCGTCGAGCACGTCGCGCGAGTCGGCGACGGTTTGGACTCGCAGTGCGATCCGCAGATTCGTATTGGCTCGAATCGTATCCTTGACCACCCCGGCGGGGCGCTGGGTGGCCAGCATCAAGTGAACTCCCAGCGATCTACCTCGGGCAGCGATATCAACGAGAGCATCGATGAACTCCGGTAGGTCACCTGCCATCGCCGCGAACTCATCGACGACCAGGTAGAGGCGAGGCAGGGGTGGCTGATCTGCCGCGGCCTCATAGCCAGACAGATCGCTGGCACCGGCTTGACGCAATACCCGTTCGCGAAAGCCGAGCTCGGCCTCCAGGCAGGTCATGGCTCTGGCGGCCAGCTGATCGTCAAGATCGGTGACGACGCCGACCACATGGGGCAGGTCGGCGCAGGCGTCGAACGCGCTCCCGCCCTTGTAATCGATGAGAACGAAATTCAAACGTTCCGGGTCGACACTGGCGGCCAAAGAGGCGACCAGGGTACGGAGAAGTTCGCTCTTTCCCGCACCGGTCGTGCCGGCGAGCAGGCCGTGCGGTCCGTCGCGGACCAGGTCGATCTCGATGACCCCGGTCGATGAAATGCCGATCGGAGCCGAGATCCGATCAGAGCTTTGACGCCACCGATTGATCACGGTGGTTTCGTCGATGCCGTCTGGTCCGAGGAGATCGACCAGGGCGACCGCCGGGGGAATCGTTCCGTTGGTCGCCAACTCAGGATCGGTGATGCCTAGAAGTGACCGGGCGGCATCGACGCACACTTCGTTGTGGACGAATAGTCCGCTCCCTGCGACAACCGATCCACTTGCCAGATCGGTGACCGTGACGGTGGGATTGGCGACCCGGACGATTTGATCAACGGCGGCCGGTAATTCGTCAGCGTTGCCGGCCGTGACGAGGATGCTCCCGTCGGACGCGGCGAACTCCCGAACGAGTCCAGAGAGCATCGGTTCATACGAACCATCGATCACGACCAAGGTTGGCTCGGACGTGGTGAGTAGCGCTTCGACCGCCTCCCGGGTTACCGCAACCGCCGTCTGGTCCGGGTCGATCTGAGTGTGGGGGAGGAGGGCTGTCCAGGCCCAATGGGGAACCCGGGACGGTGCTGAAGCCACCCTGATGGCGAGATCGGCGGGGCCATGATGAATTGCCAGTTGGGCAATGATGGCCATTGCCGAGGCCCCGACCTGTTCGGCGGGGCCGACGATTCCGACGACCCGACCGGGGCTGAGATCGACGACGATCGGCATCGTGGTGGCCTGGAGGTCCCTGGCCAGCAGTTCGAAGAAGCGTGGGTCGACTGGTTCGCCGCCGATTAGCCGGTTGTGGAACGGTGCGTATCCCACCATGACCTGACCGAAGTCACAGTGGTGGGGTCGCCGTTCCCAGAGTCGCGGGTGCCGAAGGGCGGGCCAACTCAACACGGATGGAAGGTCGGGATGCTGATTGAGAGCCGCCGTCTGAGTCGAGGCGAGCCAGGTCCGAAGTTTCTTGCTGGTTGACGAGACGGCTGCCCGGTAGGCGGCATCGGCTAACCGATCCGTTTTTCGCCCTATTCGTCGTGACTCGATCCAGTTCATTGTCGCCATGACCGGCCCGAGCATCATAAAGATGGCAAACGCTGGTCGTTTCAAGATAACGGTCATCGCTGCCCCGAGAGCCAACGGACCGACGATCATTGTCCAGCGCAGCACGGTCTGCGCCCTGGCTGACACTTCTCGCCGGGGGAGGGCAGGTGGGGCCGTAGACGGGGGCGGAAGCCGGCGGGGCGGGCGGTTGAAGGGTCCCTGGGTCGCCGCGCTTGGCGAGGCGATCGGTTCGTACCGCCACACCGTGGTTGGGTCTGTGACCGACGACCCAAAGGGAATCGGGGCGGAGTCTCCAATCCGTATTCGTTCACCCGCCACATCGAGGCGTTGGTTCAATACGGACCCTGGCGGGTAACGACCCTCGGCCAGACGGATGGTGCGACCTGCGTCGGAGCCTGCCACTGCCACCAGTTGGCCGATGGCAGGAGGATGGGAGGCTGGTTCGGTCGATGAGACGGTGATCCCGTCGGTGATCGGTAAATCAGCCAGGAGCCGATCGGACTCGAAGCGAACCCCGTCGATCCAGAGGTGAGGTCCCCACTGTCCAGATAAGACGGCGGCAATGTTCTGTGCAAGGTGACCGACCGTGGAGGCCGGGCCGAACGTCAGATTCAGGTCGGATGCCTGGCCGTCGTCGAGGACACAGATGACCGCTCTGGTTCCCGGAATCGATTTGGTCCGCACCGTCATGGCTGAAGCTCATCGATCTCCGTTTGGATGTCCGCGATCCAGTACGAGAGCGCAGAGGAGGCCCGTTCGATCACCAGTTTCCACGCCCACGCCTCATTTTGGAGGCCGGCGGTCACCGGGGCGTCGATCGCATTCGGAACGACATTGCGATAGCTGACTACATCGGCTTCGATCGCTGCCAGGTCGCCGCGCAGCATCACGAGTCGGTTCTTCGCCAGTATGAGGGTGTCCCGGTTTGGCATCGTTCGATAGACCGCTGGTCTCCCCGTCGATCATCGTTAGGTGCCTGAGGTGAAATTGAAGGTCTGGGAGACGTTCAACATGGCTTCTTCGTATCCCTGGACGTTGCCCGAGGTGGTGTCCAGATTGGCGAGAAAGGTCGTCATCACCGTCTGGAAGTCGGCGACCAACTGCCCGAAAGTGGCGCACGGTCCGTTCGCCTCGGCGTCTTGCCACAGCCCGCCGTGTCCCTCGTAAAGGGATCGCAGATCCTGAAACGTTTGTTCCATCGTGTTTCGGGTGGTGCCAACCTGGCTGCGCAAGGATGCCATGTACTCAGGGTTGTAGATCGTCTGTGCCATACACACATCTCCTGGTGGTCGCTTCCGGCTCGGAAGTCGCTGTTCTGGTGACAATAACGATATATAACAGTGTGTCAAGATAGTTTGCAATAGTTCATTGTGCACCGTGGGTCGGCTACTCTGCATACCGAGAAAGGGAGAACACATGGGTCTCGTAGACGTGTTGCCGATGAACTGGGAAGGTCGTGCCCTGGGCGGGTGCTCCCTGTCCGATCTGGCAGACACCTACGGAACCCCGCTGTACGTCGTCGATGAGCGCCATGTCGTTGATCGGTTGGCGGCGTTTCAGCGCGCCTTCGGGAGTGACACGGTCACCGCTTACGCCGCCAAGGCGTTCTTCTGTGTTGCGATGGCTGAGCTACTCGCCGCGGCCGGCTGGTGGGTTGATGTTGTGTCCGGTGGGGAACTGGCGACGGCTCTGGCGGGCGGGATTGACCCGGGTCGAATTGTGGTTCATGGCAACGTAAAGACCGACGCCGAGCTCGAGCAAGCCATCGTTGCCGGCGTTGGGCGCATCGTGATCGATGACCCGGCCGAAATGTCCCGGCTCATTGAGATTGCCGCCGGTCGCCCGGTCAGAACCATGCTGCGTCTCAACATCGAACTCGGGGCCGACACTCACCCCAAGATCCGTACCACCGGCTCTGAAGCACAATTCGGTATGAGTGAACATCAGGCCGATGAGGCGATTGCCCGCCTCGGAGCGGTGGCGGGGCACGGAATAACCCTGCACGGTCTTCACATTCACATCGGCTCACAACTACGTGATCCGCAGATACATCGGATGGCCCTCGATCAGGTCATGGCGTTCGCCGAAACACGCCGCGACCGGTTTACAGGCAAGGTGATCGACGTGGATGTCGGGGGCGGATTTGGTGTTCCCTATGTCGACGACGATCCGGTTATTCCAATTGAACGTTACGCCAGGGTTCTTACTGCCGCCGTTGGCGAACATGTCAACCTTCGCCTGATGATCGAACCCGGTCGGTCCGTCATTGCGAACGCGGGTGTGACCTTGTATCGGGCCATGTCTCGAAAGGGAAGCGAGCGACCCTTCCTGGCTGTCGATGGTGGAATCTCGGACAATCCTCGTCCCGCCCTCTACGATGCCCGGTACGAGATGCGGTCGATCACTCGCGCAGATAGCCCACACGACACGCCCTTCCGGGTGGTTGGACGGCACTGTGAAACCAGCGATCGGCTGGGTGAAATGCTGCTTCCAGGGGACACCGTGCCGGGTGACCTTCTCGTGATGCCGGCCACGGGAGCCTATGCCCACGCGATGGCCAGTCGCTACAACATGCTCCCTCGCCGGCCGGTCATATTCGTTGCGGATGGCCAGGCGCGGGTAGCCGTTCCTGGCGAGACACTCGACGATTTGGTCAGGTAAGAGTTTTCGGCCCGGACGACTATTGTGCCGGACGTTCAAGGAGAAACATGTCCACGATTGGTGTAGGAATTCTGGGTGGCGGAACCGTGGGGGGTTCGCTTACCCGACGGCTGCTTGAAGAGCACGAAGTTATCGCCTTGAAATCGGGCATCTCTTTCGACCTCCGTCACGTGGGTGTGCGGAACCTCACGAAACCCCGCCCGTTCGCGTCGGATTCCGGCCTGCTGACCGATGACCTTCAGCGAGTAGTCGACGATCCGGCTGTGCAATTGGTGGTTGAACTCATGGGGGGGCTCGAACCGGCCGGAACCCTCGTCGAACGTGCACTGGCCGCCGGCAAGCCGGTGGTAACCGCCAACAAAGAACTTATGGCTGCCAGAGGATTCGAATTGTTGAAGGTCGCAGAAAAGGCAGGCGTCTCACTGCTTTTCGAGGCGGCCGTGGGTGGGGGGATCCCGATCATCCGACCTCTGTCACAGTCACTGGCCGGCGAGAAGATCACCACGGTTCTTGGCATCGTAAATGGCACCACGAATTACATCCTGACCAACATGACCGAAGCCGGAATGGATTATGCCGACGCCCTGGCTGAGGCTCAAGCGCTCGGTTTTGCCGAGGCCGATCCGACCGCCGATGTCGGTGGCGGAGATGCGGCGGCCAAGGCCGCCATTCTCGCCAGTCTCGCCTTCGGAACCTGGGTGGCCGGTGACCAGGTATATCGGGATGGTATCGAGACACTTGGCGCCAGCGATATTGCCTACGCCCGTCAACTTGGCTACGTCGTCAAACTGCTCGCCATCGGGCAGGCGACCGAGCGCGGTGTATGTGTGCGCGTGCACGCCACGCTGGTCGACGAGGGTCATCCCCTGGCTTCGGTTCGCGGCGCACAAAACGCCATCTTCTTGGAAGGTCCGGCCATCGGTCAACTTATGTTCTCGGGTCCCGGCGCGGGTGGCGAGCCAACCGCCACGGCGGTCCTCGGAGACATGATTGATGCCGGTCGTGAACTCCTGGCCGGGACGGCGGCCACCCCCAAGGTCCAGTTTCAACCGTCCCGACTGGTGGACTTCGCCGAGGTATCGACCAGCTGGTACCTGCGCCTTGAAGTGGATGACAGCCCTGGGGTCTTGGCAACCGTTGCCGGCATGTTTGGTCAGCATGGGGTCAGTATCGGGTCGGTATGGCAGGAAGGCCGTGGTGATGATGCGACGCTGCTCATTGTGACCCACGCCGCTCCTGAACGAGAAATGCGAGCCGCGCTCGATGATCTGGCGAACTATGAAGGTGTCTCACAGGTAGCCGCGGCGATTCGCGTGTACTCGGATGATGCTTGAGCGACCCGGCTATCTGTCAACGCGCGGCGGAGTAGTTGACGCCTCATTTGAAGATGCGCTACTGGGAGGTCTCGCTCCCGATGGCGGACTGTACATTCCATCCATCTGGCCGATGCTTTCGTCGGAGGACCTGGCACATCTCGCCGGGGCTGATTATCCGGATGTCTGCGCGGCCGTGGTGGCTCGCTTCGTTGGGGACACGTTCAGCCCCGAGGAGATCCGGGCGCTCAGCGCCGCCGCCTATGGGAGTTTTCACCACCCGGACATAGCTCCACTGACCGATCTGGGGGATGGGTTGTATTTGCTCGAACTCTTCTGGGGGCCGACCTTTTCGTTCAAAGACTTCGCGCTGCAGTTGCTTGGCCAGATGCTCGATGCCTTGCTTGAGAGGCGAGGGGAGCGACTCACGATTGTGGGGGCTACCTCGGGCGATACGGGGTCCGCAGCAATCGCAGCCCTGGCCAATCGAGCCGCAGTCGATGTCGTTATTTTGCACCCGGCCGGGCGCGTGTCAGAGGTTCAGCGCAGGCAGATGACCACGGTCGACGCCCCCAATGTCCATAACGTGGCCGTCGAAGGAACCTTTGATGATTGCCAGGATCTCGTGAAGGCCATGTTCGCCGATGAGGTGTTCCGGTCCGAGGTGCACTTGTCGGCGGTCAATTCGATCAACTTCGGCCGGATCATGGCCCAGGTTGTCTATTACGTTTGGGCGTATCTCCGACTCGATCAACGTCCGTTCTCAGTAGCCGTCCCCACGGGCAATTTCGGAAACGCCTACTCGGCTTATGTGGCTTCCGCCATGGGGATACCGATCGAGTCGATCATTATCGGAAACAATGCCAATCACGGTGTCAGTCGGTTGATCTCGACCGGGTCCCTGTCCATTCAAGAGGTGGTGCCGACGATCGCGCCAGCCATGGATATTGCCGTTCCGTCCAACTTTGAGCGCCTGCTCTTTGACATCTTGGGCCGGGATGCGCGTCTATTGGCCTCGACGATGGCCGACTTTCGAGCGCGAGGCGTTCTCATCATCCCGGCGCCAGAAATGGCGGGGGCCGTATCGCTCTTCCGGTCGGCATGGATGTCCGATCAGGCCATCGAGGGGTACATGGGTGATTTGTATGGCTCCCACGGCATCATCGTCGATCCGCACACGGCCATCGGTATTGCCGCCGCCCGGATGCGGTCTGACCGTGTCAATGTCCCGGTCGTCGCGGTGGCCACCGCTCACCCTGCCAAATTCGCCGAGACGGTGGAGCGGGCGACCGGGTGCCTTCCCGATGTCCCTGCCGCCCTGGCCGCCCTAACCGGTCTTCCCGAACGGTACGTTTCGCTTCCCGCCGACCTGGCACTCATCGAGGCCCACATTCGATCAGTGGTCGATGTGCGCTAGGACTACCGGCGGTTGGTGGATTCCGAAATATGCGCTAGAGTAGGTGCCGACGCAGTCCTGCGTCACCTCTGAGAAGTCCCTGTGGTTCGATCCATCGATGCGTCGAAATCGGCTCAGGATCCTCCCCACACTTCGAACCGACACACGGTTTCGGAAAGGACACTATGACCAGTCGAGCCGACCTTCAGGGCAAGACGATCAATGACCTCCGGTCGATTGCAACCGCGATTGGCATCGGGGCCGACGGCCTGCAAAAAGCCAAACTCATTGACGCCATTTTGGGCTCTGACAATTTCGACTCGTCCGAAGCTCCCGCGCCGGTTGACCTACCGGCCGCATCACCCAAGGTAGACAGCAACGGTGAATCGTCAGCTACCGATGGCGAATCGAAGTCTGAGAAGACCGCATCCTCCACCGGGCAAGCCCGGCGCAGACCAGTTTCACGCGATACCGACGCAGACTCGGAAGACTCTGGCGACGACTCGGCCGATAACGACCGTGACGACGACGACAACGACGATCAGCAGCCTGGCGACTCCAACAGAAGCCGCAACCGGAACCGGAACCGCAAACGGAGTCGCACCCCCCGCGATAATCAACCAGACATTCCGGAATCTGAGATGGAGATCCGCGAAGGCCTCCTCGACATTCTCCCCGAAGGGTACGGCTTCTTGCGTTGCTCGGGTTACCGGCCCGGCGACATGGACGTGTACGTCTCCGCCAGTCAGGTTCGAAAATTTGGCCTCCGCCGCGGCGACATGGTGGCGGGTCCGGTCCGTCCTCCCCGTTCGCAGGAAAAGTTCGCGGCACTGGTCAGGATCGAGTCCATCTCGGACATGGATGTCGAGACGGCTCGTAAGCGGCCCAAGTTCGACACGCTGACGCCTCTCTTCCCCGATGAGCGGCTCCGTCTCGAAGAAGCGGGCAAGCCGCAGCAGGTGCTGACCCGCATCATCGACCTGATCGCTCCGATCGGCAAGGGTCAGCGTGGATTGATCGTGTCTCCGCCAAAGGCCGGCAAGACCACTGTTTTGAAGGAGATTGCCCAGTCGATAACCGCCAACAACCCTGAGTGTTACCTGATGGTGGTTCTCGTCGACGAACGCCCTGAAGAAGTTACCGATATGCAGCGCTCCGTCAAGGGTGAGGTCATCTACTCGACCTTCGACCGTCCTGCCGAGGAACATACCCAGGTGTCGGAGCTGGCCATTCAGCGAGCCAAGCGGCTGGTGGAGATGGGCCAGGACGTGGTGATTTTGCTTGACTCGATCACGCGGTTGGCCAGGGCACATAACCTCGCGACTCCGGCCTCCGGACGCATCTTGTCTGGTGGCGTCGATTCGACCGCCCTGTACCCACCGAAGCGGTTCTTCGGAGCTGCTCGCAACATCGAAGAGGGCGGCAGCCTGACTATTCTCGGTACGGCGCTGGTCGAGACCGGGTCGAAGATGGACGAGGTTATCTTCGAGGAGTTCAAAGGGACCGGCAATATGGAGCTTCGTCTCGACCGTCGTCTGGCCGACAAACGAATCTATCCGGCGATTGACATTGAAGCATCGGGTACCCGTCGCGAAGAATTGTTGTTCGATCGCGACGAACTTGCCCAGGTCTGGAAGCTCCGTCGGGTCTTGTTGGCGTTGGAAAACGGGGCCATCGAGTTGCTTATCGACCGGCTCAAGAGCACCAAGTCGAACGCCGAGTTTCTGGCCGAGGTGGCCAAGAACTCATAACCGGACTTGCCGTGGCGGTCGAATCGTCAGTTTTCGACTTGCGCGGCATAATTGAGGCAGACAAGGAGTTATAACCCTCATGCGTACCGAAATTCACCCCAATTACATCGAAACAACCGTGCACTGCTCGTGTGGCAACGAGTTCAAGACCCGTTCGACCGTTCCGGCGATCACGGCAGAATTGTGCAATGAGTGCCATCCGTTCTTCACCGGCAAGCAAAAACTCGTCGATACCGGTGGTCGGGTCGAGCGCTTTCAGCGTCGAGCATCCAAAGCGGCTGGGAAGCCGGCCGGATCCCCGGCGGCGGCTCCGGCGGTCGAACCCGCAGTTTCCGAAGAGGCTTAACTCACCAACGTCCGACAAAACCACCGCGCAGGCGGTGGTTTTGTTCATGGAGGAACTATGGGCGCGTCGCCCGAACAAACCGTAGGGGGCCAAGCCGTCATTGAGGGCGTAATGATGCGCGCCCCGAGCGGATGGGCGGTGGCGGTTCGTCTGCCTTCCGGGGCCATAGAGACCCGAAGTGAGGAGCTTCCGAGGCTGTCGTCACGCTCCCGTCTAGCCCGCATGCCGTTTGTGCGCGGTGTCATGGTTCTCGGTGAATCCGTGACGTTGGGAATGCGTGCCCTTACCTGGTCGGCACAGAAGCAGGCTGGTGAAGAAGAAGAAGAACTCTCCAACTGGCAATTGATCGGATCGATGTCGCTGGCGATGCTTTTCTTCGCGGCGGTTTTTATTCTCGGACCTGCCGCACTCGCGGACTGGCTGGCTGGAGATAGTCGAGTTCTCTTCGGTGTCTACGAGGGGGTCATTCGTCTGGTGATCTTCGTGGGGTACATCTGGCTTATCGGGCGGATGGAAGATATCAAGCGGGTGTTCCAGTATCACGGTGCCGAACACAAGACGATTCATGCCTACGAAGCGGGCGAGGCGCTGTCGGTAGAGAATATCCAGAGGTATCGGCCAGAACATCCGCGGTGTGGCACGAACTTCCTGTTGATCGTGCTGCTTCTGGCGATCACGGTGTTCACGATCATCGGCAAAGGCCCCATCTGGTGGCTCATAACGAGTCGCCTGATTTTCATTCCGGTCATCGCCGGTATGTCTTATGAGATCCTCCGCTATGCAGGTCTCTCGGCCGATTCCAGGCTGGGGAGGGCTCTGGCCGTACCGGGACTGTGGCTTCAGCGGTTGACGACCGGACAACCGGACGACGGCCAGGTCGAAGTAGCCGTGGCGAGTCTGATCGCCGCCCTCGATGAGGACTCTGTCGATGCGTTGTTCGCCCGAGGTGACGTTGCGATCCCTCGACCGGCTACCCCGGCCTCGGCCAATGAGGAGGAGTGAGCATGGATGAGACGCTGCTGGCTCGTCTCGAAGAGATCCAGCGCACTTTCGGCGAGGTTGAGAGCGATCTGCTTGACCCCCACATCCATGATGACCCGAACGCCTATGCAGATCTCAGTCGGCGTCATAGTGAGCTTAAAGGGATCGTTGAGGACTTTACGGCCTGGCAGCAAGCCGTCGGGGATCGTGACGATGCAACCGAGCTGGCGGCGCTCGAGACCGATCCGGACATGCGAGCTGAGTTTACGAAGATGGCCGCCGAACGAGCTCAAGCCGCAGATCGACTCGTTGAAGCGTTACGTTTTGGGCTGGTGCCCAAGGATCCTGACGATACGAAAGACGTGATCCTTGAAATTCGCGCCGGGGTCGGTGGTGATGAAGCCGGCATCTGGGCTGGAGACCTCATGCGGATGTATCAACGATTCGCGGAACGTCACAACCTCCGCCTGGAGACCTTGTCGACTTCTGAGGCCGAAGCGGGCGGATACAAGGAGATCTCAGTTGCCGTAAAAGGCAAAGGAGCCTTCGGACAGCTCAAGTACGAGGCTGGCGTGCACCGGGTGCAACGAGTCCCCCGGACCGAATCTCAGGGGCGAGTGCACACGTCGACCGCGACGGTTGCGGTGCTTCCGGAAGCTGAAGAGGTCGAACTTGAGTTGGACATGAACGACGTGAGGGTCGACGTCTTCCGTTCCTCAGGACCGGGCGGGCAGTCGGTCAACACGACGGATTCGGCGGTGCGCCTCACGCACGAGCCAACCGGTGTGGTGGTCTCATGTCAAGATGAAAAGTCTCAGTTGCAGAACAAGGAAAAGGCGTTTCGCATTTTGCGGGCTCGCCTCTACGAAGCCGAGCGCGAACGACAGGCTGCCGAATACTCCGAGCACCGTCGTTCCCAGGTGGGCACCGGGAACCGGTCTGAGAAGATCCGGACTTACAACTACAAGGACAACCGGGTTACCGATCACCGTATCGGCTTGACCATCAAACAGCTCACCTCGATTCTCGATGGCGATCTTGACGAGTTCGTCACCCAGTTACAGACCGAGGAGATGGCCAGTCGACTCGCCGACGGCGACTGATGCGACTCCTCACAGCTTTACTTTTGGTGATTGCACTGGTGGCTTGCACGCCCGGTGGAGAACGCGATGTTGACCGATCGTCGGTCGGGCCCACTGCGACCGCCGGAGCGGTTTCCATCATGTACCCTCCCGCCGGGAACGCCCTGGATTTGACCGCTGATCAATTGATCAGCGGATGGAGTGAAATACTTGAGACGGAACTGGGCGCCCCGCCGGCCGTGCTCTTGGATGGCCGGATTGAAGCCGGGGCCGGAAACGCTCCCATTTCGCTGGAGGCGGTCGTGGCGGATCAGGCGGTCTCGGTCGTGCAGTTGGCGCTGATCGCCGGTTCCGGCGACGACGATGAGTTGCGCTCCTCGGCGGCCGTACTTGCCTTTCTGGGACTCATTCTGCCCGAAGGGTCAGGCGCGAGCTCTGTGGATACTGCATTCGGCGAGTTGGGGTTCGGTGAGAACGGGACGCTGTTCGGCTTGGCTGAAACTGAATACTCGTTTGGCGGGGTGACGGTCTACCGGGCTTCGAATGAGGACACGATTCTGCTCGGTGTGGTGGCGTCCCCATGACTACCAGAGACGTCCTGGCGGCCGCCCGTCTGCCCCGTCACGAAGCCGAACGACTGCTGATGAAGGTGACGGGTAGGTCTCGATCCGAAGTGATCATCGGAGTGCCACTCGATGATGACACGGCCATTGCCTACTCTTTGTTGTGTCGGCGTCGACTGACTGGAGAGCCGATCCAGTACATCGAAGGGACGATTCCCTTTGCCTTATGCGAGATTGCGGTCGACAACCGGGTGCTCATTCCGCGACCGGAGACGGAATACCTGTGGGAGCTGGCTTCGACGCTTCCGGATGAGCCTCCGGCTCTTATCGTCGATCTGTGCACAGGGAGTGGCGCCCTGGCCATCGGCCTGGCATCGGTCTATCGGGACGCTGAGGTGGTCGCCTCGGACATCTCAGAGGCTGCCCTGAGCCTCGCTCGCGATAATGCCCTGGCCAACAGCACCACGGTCCGGTTCTTTGCCGGCGACTTGTTTGATGCGCTGCCAGAAGAAATGGGAGGCCGGGTGGATCTACTAGTCGCCAATCCGCCGTATGTGTCAGATACCGAAATGTCTGAATTGCCATCCGAAGTGGCCGACTGGGAACCCCCCCTGGCTCTGGCTGCCGGAATCGACGGACTTGACGTCATCCGACGGCTTCTCGCTGGGCTCCCCGATTGGTTGTCAGAGACCGGTTGGTTCTTCATCGAGGTCGGATCCGCACATGCGATCGAAGCGCTGGCTCTGGTACCACCTGGCCTTCAGGCGCAGGTGCGACGCGACCTCACCGGGCGGGACCGGTATCTGGTAGGTCACAGATCGTGAATCTCGTTTCCGTTGATGGAGCGGTTGAGCTGCTCGTTTCCGGAGCAATCATCGGGATACCCACCGATACGGTATATGGCCTGGGAGTAGACCCGGGCAACCGCCTTGCCATTGACCGCCTCTACGTTTTGAAGGGGCGTCCGGTCGATAAACCAATCGGTCTCCTGGCACATGTTCCTGAGGCGCTAGATGGCTGGGCGACAATGCCCGATTGGGCGGTCGAGATGACCGAGCGCTACTGGCCGGGACCGCTTACCTTGGTTTGTCAGTCGGGCCCGTTGCTCCCCGAAGGAATTGGAGATCCCGTGCGGCATACGGTCGGGGTGCGGGTTCCCAACCATGATGTAGCCCTGACACTGCTCGAGAGGACTGGCCCGCTGGCGGTAACCTCGGCGAACCTCAGTGGGCAACCGGAGGAGTGTCACTCGCACGAATCGGCCCATGTTCTGCTGGGGTCGGCCATCGAAGGATATCTCAAGGGGCAGGCGGTCATCGGCCTGGCTTCGACGGTTCTCGATGTGACCGGTCCGGAGCCGGTTGTCTTAAGGCCGGGACCGGTAGCTCCCTGATCAGATCAGGCGAAGCTCATACACGTTGGTTTCTCGACGTTCGAAACCCATCGCTTGGTAAAGGCCGTTGGCGGCTTCGCGCGATGGGCGAGAGGTGAGACCGATGGCCTTGGCCCCGCTGGTTCGGGCTCGTTCGATGGCGGCGTCGGTCAACAGACGCCCGATACCCATGCCCCGGGCTGATTCGGCAACAACCACATCTTCGATTCGAGCTCGCACGCCGGTCGGGCTGCGAAAAATGATGAGGGTCAACGACCCCACAATTGTCCCATCGTCTCCGGCGATGAACAGGTGGGTATTCGGATCGGCGATGATCGTGGCGAGCGCTTCCTTCGTTGGGGGTGGGCTCGACGATGACAACTGCGGTATCAGCTCTGAAAACGCGTCAACAAGTCCGTCGGTTACCGAGGTGGCTTCGAAGATCATGGCGCCAGTCTACGTCCGTAAAGTTGGCCGCCGCGCCATGAGACCGCCTGAGACCGGCCGGGACCGGGTGTCCAGAGGAACCCCTCATGTCTGGCGGTCGATCCGGTTTGCGGATAATCCTATTGGCGGGTCGGCGACCGGCCTCTGCGCCGATGGTCAACCGCTGCGGAGCTACGTCTCGTCAATCACGGTGCCGCCAAGCACCTGATCGAGCGAGCCGGCCAGGGTGTACGAGTAGTCCCATTGGGCGAGCTGGATGAGGGCGCCGTTGGTGCTTTTTGGATGGATAAACAGCTCGCTCCACATCTCGGACTCGCTGAACCCGGTGACGGCGATGCCCGCCGTTTCGCAGAGCTCTGCTGCCTGCTTGAGGTCGGACACTTTCAGCGTCACATGGTGCATACCGGGCCCGCGAGTATCAAGGAAGCGGCGCAGGAAACTGGCGTTGGTGAGGGGAGCGAGGTACTCAACTTTGCTTCCGTCTGGCAGCGTGAACTGGGCCCAGCGGAACTGGTTTCGTACATGGTCGGCCCCGTCGTAGAACGTGGCGCCGAGCATGTCGAGGAGAGGGAGGGCGTCCTCGATCCGTTCCACGGCGTAGGCAACATGGTCGAACCGTTCGATGAGGTGGCCTATCGAGTCCATACCAGGACGTTAGACCGTGACGGTGACGGGCGCTGGTACGATCACGGTTTCGCCGCCAAGTGGAGTTCTGACCATGATTGACAACCGTCCACTCGAACAGGTCGACCCTGAGATGGCCGCTCTGATCCGCAAGGATCTTGAACGCCAGAACACTCATCTCCACCTGATTGCTTCTGAAAACTTCGCATCGCGAGCGGTGATGCAGGCGACTGGTTCGGTGTTCACGAATAAGTACGCCGAGGGTTACCCGGGCCGTCGTTACTACGAGGGTTGTGAAGTGATCGACGAGATGGAGGAGTTGGCCAACGCCCGAGTTCGACATCTATTCGATGCCGAGTACGTCAATGTGCAGGCTCACTCGGGTGCTCAGGCAAACATGGGCGTGTACTTCGGGCTCATCGAATTGGGCGCCACCGTCATGGGAATGTCTCTTGATCAGGGTGGGCATCTCACCCATGGCTCGCATGTCAACTTCTCGGGGATGTATTACAACTTCGTTTCGTACGGACTCGACCGCGAAACCGAACTCATCGATATGGATGAGGTACGAAGGATTGCCCTCGAAAGCCGTCCCAAGATTCTTCTGGCCGGGTACTCGGCCTATTCACGGCATCTCGACTACGAGGCGTTTCGTTCGATCGCCGACGAGGTCGGTGCCATTTTCATGGTCGATGCCGCTCATTTCATTGGCCTGATAGCCGGTAAGGCCTATCCCAACCCGGTTCCGATCGCTGACATCGTGACCGGAACCACCCACAAAGCCTTCCGGGGAGCCCGGGGAGGTTTGATCATGGCCAAGGAGCAGTTCGGAAAGGCCATTGACAAGGGCGTCTTCCCTGGTGCTCAGGGTGGTTCTCTGTACAACCAGATTGCCGGCAAAGCAGTGGCCTTCCACGAGGCTGCCCAGCCTGAGTTCCGGGCATACGCCGCCCAGGTGGTGGCCAACGCCAAGGCAATGGCCGAGACCTTCATCGACGAAGGGGTTCGCGTGGTTTCTGGAGGTACCGATAACCATCTCATCCTGGCGGACCTTCGATCGGTCGATCCCGATCTCACCGGTAAGCATGCCGCCACGATGCTCAACGAACTCGGCATCACGATGAACCGTAATTCGATTCCCTTCGATCCCCGGCCCCCGTTCGTAACCTCAGGTATTCGCATGGGGACGCCGGCGATAACAACCCAGGGCATGGAGGAAGCCGACTGTCGAACTGCGGCTCAGCTCATTTCACGGGCCGTTCACCACTATCAGGACGAGGTGGTTCTGGCCGATGTCAAGCGAGAGGTGGCGGCGTTGGCTTCGAAGTTCACGCCATACGAGTCCGACTTCTCAGGTCACGTATAGGCGATCGCCAGGCAACCTCTGCAGGGGGTTGATTCAGCATGGAGTGCCGGCGGGCGGTGGTCACGTTACGAGTGGGGCGAGTCAACGGGTCAAAAACCCCGTTGACCTCCGTTGAAGGGGCCAACCAGGCCGGCCTCGAACTCGGCGACGGTTGGGCCGCCCAACCGGACGAGCCGTCGGTTCCCGTACACGTAGGTGGCCATCAGGAGTGGGATGATCGTTGGCCACGACGTCAGGACCTTGGTCGCCGCCAATGCCTCGGGTCGCCCGGTGGCGTACAAAAACCATTGCAGGCCCGCCCGTGCTGCGAAGTAGATTGCCCATACGCCGGTCACCGCCGTGTAGGCGGGTCTGACATCTGGCCGCCAGTACCACGCCAGTGGCCAGCGCCGTTGTGCCCAACTGGACCAAGCCGCCAGTGGGCGTCGGGCGACCATGCTCACGATGGACACGACGGCCATCAGCCCCGTTCCGACGATTCCGGGCAGGAAGAAACTCTCGGCCCGACCCGACCGGAGAGCCAGAAGAGCGGCCAATCCGATCGCCGGTATGCCCCCGAGGGCATAGAACACCTTCTGGCCCTTGCGAACTCTCCAGGCCGCTACGCCACCTCCAACGGCCAACGCGGCGACAGACGCCGCGCCGAGATTCGTCAACGCGTTGACGGCCACAAAGGCAATCGGGGCCAGGAACGAGTCCCCGACCGTGCGATCACCGACGAATAGGCCTCGTAGATCGGAGCGCAGGTCATCCCAAAGGTGCTCTTGTGTCATCACAACCAGCATACGGAGCGGTCAGCCGTTCGGATCGACCTCACGCCGGGCGAAGGGGTCGCCGCTCGTCGGTGGAGCGTCACGTTCTACCGTTCCGAGAGTGGGTGGTGGGGGAGGTGGGAGCATCGCCGTCGGAACGAAGTGTCTCGCCTTGGTAAGGAGTGCGAAGGAAGCGCCCCCCAAGCCGAGGAAGCTCCCCAGGTAGGGGTCGCTTGAGATGTTGGGATCGGCCACCAGCCCATACGCGAACCAGACGACCGCGGCCATGAGCGCCAGGACTGTCAGAAGCCCGGCCCCGCGATAGACATTGATCGCTTTGTGGAAAACCCCGACGAGGGCCACGACCCCCAGTGCCACGGCTGCGCCGGCGATGGCCACGATGAAGCCACCCATGAAACCACTCATCGTGAAGGAACGTTCGTGCCGAATAGGATCATGCCTTGAGATCATACGGGTATCTGCGGTTGGGCTGATGGTCGACTTGCGATGGTCCATTGGTCCCTAGCCAGGTTGGCAGCGCGGCGCGATAGTGTAAGCACAGGCAAAGAGGCTTAGTGCGGAACCCGGGTACGGTCCCACCCCTTACAGGTGAATGCCCACTCCTCCCGGAATCGCACAGGCGCCGAACCCCCGGTATTCCGGGGTTCGGCGCGTTGATCCTGCTGCCCCCAAGCGACGCTTCGAGGTCGTTTCGAAACGACCCCTAGTGGAACCCCCGGCTCGAATGGGTGGTGTCACCCCTGGTCAATTGGATCGTCAGGGTCGATGCTCTCAGTAGACGAGAGGGAGACCGACCATGACACCGACAGTCACCGAACAACCGCCACCCCTTCCAGGACAACGACCACCACAGAGGCGCCCTGCCAATGATGACCTCTGGGACACGATCCTTACCGGAAAGAACCTGTTTCGCGTTGGCTTGGCCCTCGTTCTGCTCGGCCTGGTCTTCATGTTTCGTTACGCCGTCGAAGCTGGTTGGGTCACGGCGGCCGCCCGGGTTGGCCTCGGTGCGGCAGCCAGCGTTGCCATGTTGGGGCTCGGAGCGAAACTTGTTCCGAGCCGGCGGGGTTTCGGCACGTTGTTGGCCGGGGGAGGCGTCGCCGGTCTATACCTGACGGGCTATGCCGCGTTTGAGTGGTATTCACTGACCACCGCATCGTCGGCGTTCATCCAGTTGGTCGTCGTTTCGACTTTGGGTATCGGACTGGCATTGTTCTGGGACGCCGAATCGCTCGGAGTTGCGGGCCTGGCCGGGGCGTTGATTGCGCCGTTGGTGTTGCCGGGCCGGATGCTCCAGGGCTCGGGCGACGCCTTCTACTTCCTCGCCATTCTCGGAGCTGCCGTCGCTCTGTTTCTTATCCGCGAATGGGTCGTCCTGTATGCAACGACGTTCGTCATGGCCGTCGTGGTCGTTGGTTTTGAGGTCCTCCGAGCCGCGCTGGATTTGGGAGGCGCCTCTCTTCTCGAAATCGATGTCATGCTGGCTGGCATCGTTGTTGCCTTTCTCGTCGCCCCTTCGATCGCCAGGTTGGTAGGAACCGTTTTGGACAATCGCTTGTCCCTTGGTGCAGGAGCAGTTGGCCCGGTCGTCTTTGCCATCGCCTACCTCGCTCACGCAGGCGAGTCAACGGTCCTGGCGTCCACGGCCTTTGGACTCGCCGGCCTTCATGCATTGGTGGCGTTTTCGATGAGAGACGACGATGCCCTAGGGGTTACGCACGCTCTGGTTGCGGCCGCCCTGGCCACCGTTGGCTCGACCGTGTTGCTCGATGGTCCGGCCGCGGTACTCGCCATCACCGTGATTGCGGCTGCCGTGACCATCATCGGCTTCCACTCAGAGGCAGTAGGGCCCAAGTGGGCCGGTGGCCTGGCGCTGGCCGGGGCGGGGTATCTCAATATCGCCACACTGGTCGACCTTGGCGGGTCGGGTGACTCGGTTGCCCGGGTCGCTGTCATCGGAATTATCGGACTCGTGGCAATCGCACTAGACCGGCAAACCGGCTCTGACGCCATGGTCGGGAGAAACTTCGCGGCGGGGTACGTGTACCTGGCCGGCTTTCTTGTTGGTCTGATAGACCTGGCGACGTACAGCCAGGCGCTCACCACTGCGGTCTGGAGCGCCATTGCCGTCGGTCTGATCGTGTACGGCAGCGTGGCGGAGCGCAAGACCATCATGCGCCTCGGCCTCGGCACCATGGCGGGAATTCTCGTGAAGGTCTTCCTCGTCGACCTTGCCACCGTCGAGACGATCTGGAAGATGGCCCTGTTCCTCGCCCTTGGCGTGGTTCTCTTGATGGTCGGATTCTGGATCTCCAACGAGGATTGACCGTTACGCGCCGGGGCACATATTGTTCGATGCTGACTAGAGGACTTGTGCCCTATTGGATTTTGTGAAACAATTCACAAGGACCATAATGCGCAACGGAGGACAGGACGTTGGAGAAGCGGTCGGTGACCAGTCAGGTAGCTGGAGCAGCAGACGAGGGATGGGGCACCAGTGCCCTACTCGGATCGGTTCTTAGCGGATTGCTCATCGGTTTTCTCCTCGATCGTTGGCTCGGTACCGATCCATGGCTTACCATCGCCTTCGTTTTACTCGGTTCTTACTCGGGTTTCCGCGCCATGTGGCGATACGCCGTCGTGGTCGGTGAACGTCAGGAAGAGGAGCGCCGTCATGCCAGAGACTGAGCACCCGACGGGCAAGCGAGCGTCCACCGATATCGAGGCCGTCATCGCCAAACACACCGTCAGAAGGGCAGTATTCGTAGCCCCGGTGCTCATTGGTTTGTTTGCCGTGTTGCGGGGGACCGACGGGGCGATCGCCTCGGCGGTCGGCTGTGGAGTGGTCGTGATGATGTTCCTTGTCTCGGGCTGGATGCTCTCGATTTCGGCTCGACTGGGGTTGTCTGCCTATTATGCGGCGGCTCTGTTCGGTTTCTTCGTCCGGTTGGGCCTTCTAACCGGCGCGATGATTTTGATTACGAAGTTCACGGACCTAGACAAAATGGCATTTGGTATCACGGCGGTGGTGGCCTACCTCATACTCCTGACCTGGGAGACGGTGGCCATCTCACGCGGAGCGGAAAGGGAACTTGAGTGGATCCATTGATCCTGGCATCCGAGGAATGTGACATTGCCCGCGAGGTGGTGTGTGTTCCTGCCAACGTTTTGGACTTGTTCGAATTCAACTCGGTACCGATCTTCATCGGCCTTGGTGCGGTCATCATTGCCTTGGTTATGTACTTTGCCTTGCGCAAACCCAAGCTGGTTCCTGGCAAGTTCCAGGCGTCTGTTGAATCTTTGATCAGCCTGGTGAGCGACAGCATCGCTCGCGACGTCATTGGGCCCGAAGGCGTGAAATACGTTCCCTACCTTTTGTCTCTCTTCTTTTTCATCTGGGTCGGCAACCTCATGGAACTCGTCCCGGGGATCAACTTCCCGTTCACGTCACGGATGGCAATCCCGCTCACCCTGGCATTGCTGACCTGGGTCATCTTTGTGGTCGAGGGTATCCGCAAGCAAGGTTTGCACTTTTTTCTTGATTTGATTTGGCCACCGGGCGTACCAGTGGCTCTCAAGCCGCTGGTCGGGCTCATCGAGTTCGTGTCGACGCTGATTGTTCGGCCTTTCTCCCTTACGGTCCGGTTGTTCGCCAACCTGGTGGCCGGGCATGTGATGCTCGCTTTGCTGCTGGGCTCAGCCGGATTCTTCCTCCTCGGCGTGTTGGGCGGTGACATCAGCGTTCTCCGGGGATCGATCGGAGCGGCCTGGTTCGTCGTCGGAGTGGCCATCTTCATGTTCGAGGTACTCGTCGGGTTTTTGCAGGCCTACATTTTCACACTTCTGTCAGCGGTATATATCGAATCGTCACTCCACCCACAGCACTGATACAGATTTCAGTTACTGGCCGGCAACGGTCGCATAGAAAGGAAAGCAGGAATGGAACTACTCGCATTGGCTCAGGAAGCCACCACGGGCCTAACCGGTGACATCAGCGGTTCTTTGGCCGTGATTGGTTATGGCCTCGCAGCTATCGGCCCCGGGGTCGGCATCGGCATTCTCGCCGGCAACGCCGTACAGGCCATGGCCCGTCAGCCAGAGGCGGCCGGCATGGTCAGGACGACGATGTTCCTGGGTATCGCCTTCACCGAGGCGTTGGCCCTTATCGGCTTCGTCCTGTTCTTCTTGGCGTAATCGTCATGATTGCCGACGTACTCATCCTCGCCGAAGAGGCGACCGAAAGCTCCGGGATCGACCTGTTGATCCCCACCGTTCCCGAACTGGTAGGTGGTGTTCTGGCTTTCGCGGTTGTTTTCTTCGTCATGTGGAAGTTCGCCTGGCCTCAGATGCAACAGCTCCTCGACAACCGTCAGAGGGCTATTGCCGGGCAGATCCAGGAAGCTGAAGCCATCAAAGCCGAGGCTCAAAGCCTGCTTGACGACTATCGCCAGCAAGTGGCCGGAGCCAAGTCCGAAGCCAACCAAATTGTCGAAGCGGCTCGAAGCCAGGCCGACACGGTAAAGGCAGATCTCATTGCCAAAGCTCAGATAGAAGCCCAAGGCATCGTTGGCAAGGCCAGGGAAGATGCCTTGAGCGAAAAGGCCAGGGCAATGACCGAGGCTCGTCAGGAAGTCGCCAACCTGTCAATTGACCTTGCGGAAAAAGTCGTCGGCAACAGCCTCGACCGCGCCGCTCAGAAGAGCCTGGTCGACAACTACCTGGCTTCTTTGGAAGGGGCCTAAACCTCCATGTCGAGTGACGATCGGATTTCACAGTACGCCAGCGGCATCTTCGCGATTGCCAAAGGTGAGGGTGAGCTCGACCGGGTTCGCGCCGAGCTTCTTGAGATCGGCCGGGCTTTTCAGAGCTCGAATGAGCTGCGTGATGCGCTCAGCAACCCGCAGCTGCCGGCCGAGCGCAAAGAGGCCATTGTCAATGATCTACTTGGCTCTCGGGCGACCGATCTCACCCGCAACGTCGTATCGCTAATCGTGGGCATGGGGAGGGCTAACTCCATTCCGGCCATCGCCGATGCCCTGGCTGAAACGGCGGCGGCTTCTTCGAACAGAGAAGTCGCAGAGATTCGCACGGCGATCGAGCTCGACGATGAAACAGTGGGCCGCCTGATCAGTGCGCTCGAACGAAAGACGGGCAAGTCGCTCGAAGCCAAGGTTGTGGTCGACCCGACCGTGTTGGGCGGCATTATCGCCCAGGTCGGTGACACCGTAATCGATGGTTCGGTAAAGAAGCGGCTCAGCAGCCTCCGCCAGGCACTCAAGGCATAGGAACCAGGAGTAACGATGTCAGAGATGACCATCAATCCCGAAGACATCACGTCGGCCCTCAAAGCGAACCTGGCCGACTGGTCGCCTTCCATACAAACTGAGACAATCGGGTACGTGACGGCAATCGCCGATGGCGTTGCCCGCGTCAAGGGACTTCCCGCCACCATGGCTTCGGAGCTCCTTGAGTTCCCGGGTGGTCTGCTCGGTGTTGCCCTTCAGATCGACGAAGCCGACCTCGGTGTCGTACTCATGGGTGAGTACAGCCACGTCGAAGAGGGCTCCCCGGTTCGACAGACCGGTGACATTCTTTCCATTCCGGTTGGCGATGCGATGCTCGGTCGCGTGATTGATCCGCTCGGCGCTCCCATCGACGGAAAAGGCCCGATTGCGACCACCGAACGACGCATGCTAGAAACCCAGGCGCCGTCGGTCGTCCAACGTCAGCCGGTCAGTGAACCTCTCCAGACCGGTATCAAGGCCATCGATGGCATGATCCCCATTGGCCGTGGACAGCGAGAGCTGATTATTGGTGACCGTCAGACCGGCAAGACGGCCGTCGCGGTCGATGCCATCATCAACCAGAAGGGCCAGGACGTAAAGTGCATTTACGTTGCCATCGGTCAGAAGGCATCGACCGTCGCCGAGGTCGTCGCCTCATTGGAACGTAACGGGGCCATGGAGTACACCGTCGTTGTGTCCGCCACCGCTTCGGATCCGGCCGCTCTCCAAATGTACGCTCCGTACGCCGGGTCGGCCATCGGTCAGCACTGGATGTACAACGGTCAGCATGCGCTCATCGTCTTCGACGATCTATCCAAGCAGGCTGTGGCCTACCGTGAGATTTCCTTGCTTCTGCGTCGCCCACCGGGCCGTGAAGCCTATCCGGGTGACGTCTTCTACTTGCACAGCCGCCTGTTGGAGCGTTGCGCCAAGCTGTCAGACGAGCTCGGCGGAGGGTCGATGACGGGGTTACCGATCATCGAGACCAAAGCAGGCGACGTCTCGGCATTCATCCCCACCAACGTGATTTCGATTACCGACGGACAGATCTTCCTGGAGACGGACTTGTTCTTCTCCGGTATTCGTCCGGCCATCAATGCTGGTATTTCGGTGTCGCGAGTTGGTGGCGCGGCGCAAATCTCTGCTATGAAGAAGGTGGCGGGTTCGTTGCGTTTGAACCTCGCCCAATTCCGTGAGTTGGAAGCGTTCGCCGAATTCGGTTCCGAGCTTGACGATGCCTCACTCTCCCAGTTGGAGCGGGGCCGGCGGGTCGTCGAGACGCTCAAACAGCCTCAGTTCTCGCCGCTACCCGTTGAGGAGCAGGTGCTGGAGATCTACGCGGTCACCAACGGCCTGTTCGATGATGTGCCGGTTGAACGGATTGTGAAGACCAACGCCGCCTTGCGGACGTTTGTGAAGACCCGCAATCCCGAGTTACTGGATACGATTCGCCAGACCGGGAAGCTGCCCGAAGCCGACGCCCTCGATGCGGCGATCAACGCATTCAAAGAAACACTTGGGGAGTAGGTAAGTGGCCAGCGCTGAACTTCGCGATACCCGACGGCGGATCAAGTCCGTCCAGTCGACGATGAAGATCACGCGCGCCATGGAGCTCATTTCCGCCTCGCGGATTCCCAAAGCGACCTCGAGAGTGAATCAGTCGAAGCCGTATTCGAACAAGCTTGTCGAAGTGATTCGCAACGTCAGCGGAGCATCCGGGGGAGCATCCCACCTGTTGCTCGAGGAACGATCAGTCGAAACGGTTGGCATCCTGGTGATCGCCTCGGACCGTGGATTGGCTGGAGCCTATGCCTCGACGGTCATTCGGATCGCCGAACGACGCGCCCTTGAGTATCTCGGGCAGGGTAAGAATGTACGCTTCTTCGCGGTTGGCAAGAAGGCTCAGTCGTATTTCGAGTACCGCAAGTACAAGGTCGATCGAGCCTTTCTGGGCGTTACCGATGCTCCCGGTTATGGTGACGCCAGGGCGGTCGCCAACGTGGTGATGGATGCCTATGCGAGCGAAACCATCGATTCGCTCGATGCTGTCTTCACGCGATTCAAATCGGCGGGTTCCCAGGAGGCAATGCTGACGGCGTTGTTGCCGATTACTCAGGTCGGGGAGGAATCGGAGGGGGAGCCGTCCAAGTCGATTGACTATTCCTACGAGCCATCACCGGGCGAGATCCTGGATCGTCTACTTCCGAGGTATGTAGAAGCGACCATCTTCTCGATGCTTCTCGAAGCTTCCGCCTCGGAGCATTCTGCCCGACGGAGGGCTATGAAAGCGGCCACCGATAACGCCGAGGATCTGATCAGGGCGCTAACCCAGCGTGCCAACCGGGCCCGGCAGGCAGAAATTACAACAGAGATTTCCGAGATTGTTGGCGGCGCCGAAGCGCTCAGCCAGGCATAAGAAAGCATAAGGAGTACGCAACGTGGCAGAAGTAAAGAGCGTCGGGCGAATCATTAAAGTGGCCGGTCCGGTGGTGGATGTTGAGTTCCCGCCCGATGGTCTGCCTGAGATTCTTTTTGCGTTGGAAGTTGACCTGACGCTCGCCGGTGAAACCAAGACGATTATCGCCGAGACGGCCGCACATCTTGGTGGTGGGCGGGTACGGGCCATCGCCATGTCCGGTACCGACGGTCTCGTTCGAGGTGCCGAAGTCCGCAATACCGGCGGCCCGATCACGGTACCGGTAGGAGATCAAACGCTCGGTCATATCTTCAACCTTTGGGGTGAGTCGCTTGACGCTCCCGAACTGGAGTTCACCGGTGAGCGCTGGCCCATCCATCGTCAGCCTCCGATCTTCGAGGATGTCGTACCGCAGACCAAGGTGTTCGAAACGGGCATCAAGGTCATTGACCTGCTCTCGCCATATCTCGAGGGCGGGAAGATCGGCTTGTTCGGTGGTGCCGGTGTCGGCAAGACCGTCCTGATTCAGGAAATGATCAACCGGGTCGCCACCCACCATGGTGGTGTCTCGGTGTTCGCCGGCGTTGGCGAGCGCACCCGTGAAGGTAACGACCTCTTTTTGGAAATGCAGGAGTCGGGCGTTATCGAAAAAGCTGCGCTCGTCTTTGGCCAGATGGACGAGCCACCGGGCGTCCGTCTTCGGGTGGCCCTGTCGGCTTTGACAATGGCCGAATATTTCCGCGATGTGCAGAATCAGGACGTGTTGCTCTTTATCGACAACATCTTCCGTTTCACTCAGGCTGGCTCTGAAGTGTCAACGTTGCTGGGTCGTATGCCGTCCGCGGTGGGTTACCAGCCGACCCTGGCCGGCGAGATGGGCTTCCTCCAGGAGCGAATTACCTCGCTCAAGGGCAAGTCGATCACCTCACTGCAGGCGATCTACGTCCCTGCTGATGACATCACGGACCCTGCTCCGCACACGGCCTTCGCCCACCTTGACGCCACGACCGTGTTGTCTCGACCATTGTCCGCCCAGGGTATCTATCCAGCCGTCGACCCGCTTGACTCGACGTCGCGAGCGCTTGATCCTCAGGTGGTCGGTGAGGATCACTTCAACCTCGCCGCCCAGGTGCAGCAGGTCCTCCAGCGGTATAAGGACCTCCAGGACATCATCGCCATTCTCGGAATCGACGAGTTGTCAGAAGAGGACAAGCTCATCGTCGGTCGGGCCCGGCGGATCACCCGGTTCCTCGCCCAGCCGATGTTTGTTGCCAAGGCCTTTACCGGCCAGGAGGGCATCTACACGTCCCTTGAGGAATCAATGGCCTCGTTCAAGTTGATCCTTTCTGGCGAGATGGACAAGTACCCGGAACAGGCTTTCTATATGGTCGGCGGCGCCGACGATGTCATGGCCAAGGCCCGGGACATGGAGAAGGTAGGCGCCTGAGTTGGCTGCCAGCTTCCGTGTTGACGTCGTTTCCCCCGAGGCCACATTGTGGTCGGGGGAAGCCACGTTCATCGTGGCAAGGACCCCTGACGGTGAGATTGGCATCATGGCCGGCCACGAACCGACCATGGGTGCCCTGGTAACCGCCGCGGTGCATGTTGAGGGCGCCGATGGGAAGAAAACCACCATTGCGGTCCACGGTGGCTTCATCCAGGTCCTCGACAACCAGGTCACTCTGCTAACCGACCGGGCTCAAATCGTCGAGGGAGACGCCAACGAGGCCCGATTGGCCGCCGCCGCCCTGGCGGCTATCGAAGATGAGGCCTAGGCGAAGAAATCGCTTCTTCGCCGGGTGAAGCAAGCTCGCGGTGATCCTGATGATGGCTGGCTACGCAGCCAGGTGAGCGGCGAACTGGTGGACCTGTTCGGGTAGTCCATTGCGGATCGCACCCGTTATGAGGGGGAACATCATTGCGGCCAGGAGACCCCTGGTCTGCAGATCGAGGGTGATGGTGACCCGAACCCCGTCCTCGCCGGGCACCAGATTGGCGGCAATGGTTCCGGCGATCTCTGACGTTGATATGTGCACGACCATGTCTGTCGGGCGTGAGGACAAGCGAACGTCGGCTTTTCCTGCGTATTCCTTGCCGGCAACCACCGCGGTAAACAGATAACCGGTCAGATTGCCACCCCCATCGAATGTGGCTTTACTCACCTCTGTGATGCCGGCAACCGTTGCCCATGTGAGGGGATCTTGAAGGCCGGCCCACGCCTGATCGAGGTTGGTGGCCGAAGAAGTCACGGTGTGGGTGAAATGAGCTGCCGGCATGGGAGGAGAGCGTAGCCGGATTCCTCAGAGGGCCCTGACGATCTCCTTGAGTAGCTCCATCGTGGCCGGCTCGCATCGCTCCCAGGTGGCGTTGGTGGTTACCACGACGCCCATCCCGATGTCGTGGAGAATGATGGCGGCTGCGAAGAATGTGTCGGCTGAACCGGTGTGTCCGCTGATGTTGTGACCGGCGAATTGTTGACGTCCCCATCCGTAGCCGTTCTCGTGGACGGTCCGGATGACCCGCGGGCTCAGCGCCCCGGACCCCGACGACAGTGCTTCGAGGTTGGCGTGCTGCCATCGCAGGAAACTCATGAATGACATGTGAATGTCCCCGGCTGGCGCTATCCAGGGTTCGAGTTGATACGAGTCATCGGGCGGATGAGGAACCAGTCGTCCATCTATGAGCTGGTGTCCCCACGGATTGGATGCTCGAGCGGCGGCAGGCCACCCGAATCCGGCTGCCAGATCGAGGCGTTCAAAGATCCGAAGGCGCACCGCCTCTTCCCAGCTGGAATTCGTGAGCGTGTCGATTACGGCACCTACCACGGCATACCCGGCATTCGAATAGCGCATGGCTGTGCCCGGCGGCGAGCTGTCCCGATGGCCGAGCACGAACTCAGCAAAGCCCCGGCGATTCTGGACGGCGTCTTTCGGAAGCTCGGGCATCCCAAGCAGCTCGCGCTCCTCTTCGAATGGGGGGAGTCCTGCCGTGTGGTTGAGTAGCTGGGCGAGTGATGCCTCGGTCGGGAGGTCACAAACGCTGCTGATCGGCTCGTACCAGTTGATGAGGCCTTCTTCGACCAGCTCAGCTGCGACCGTGGCGGTGATGGCCTTGGCACAGGATCCAAGATGGAAATGGTCACCGGATCGAATGGGACTGTCGTCGATCAGGGAGCGAACTCCCGATGTGGCCAGGACCATTTCACCCGTGAGGGTGACGATCCCCAGGGCGGCACCCGGGGCAGCACCACCCCGTATCAGTTCGTCCAGTAGCGACTGGTACTTGGACTCCGTTGCGAGTTTGACCATTTCGCTGAGTGTATCGAAGCGTCGCTGCAAGGTGCGGTCAATGGGTTGGGCCGACCACTAATGTCACGGACTCATGGCATTCAATAGTATGCAGTACGCCGTCCTACTGGCGGTGGTGTTTGGTCTTTACCGTCTACTGCGGCGCCGCGAACAGAACCTGTTGCTCCTGGTTGCTTCCTACGTTTTCTATGCCTTCTGGGATTGGCGATTTCTGTCATTGCTGTGGATCTCGACACTGGTGGATTTCGCCGTCGGGAAACGGATGGGCTCCTCGAAGGACCCGGTCGTCAGGAAACGACTTCTACAGGTTTCGATGGCGGTCAACCTGGGAATCCTCGGATTCTTCAAGTACTTCGGGTTCTTTGCCGATTCGGCTCGTGAACTCCTCGAAACCCTCGGGATACAAGCGGACTTTGTGACCCTGCACATCGTGCTGCTGGTCGGAATCAGTTTCTACACGTTCCAGACGATGTCGTACACCATTGACGTCTACCGCAGGGAGCTCGAGCCAACCGACAATCTGTTGACCTTTGCCGTTTTTGTGGCGTTCTTTCCTCAACTGGTGGCCGGTCCGATTGAACGGGCCAAACGACTGTTGCCCCAGTTCCTGGCCGATCGGCCCAAGCTCACGGGGGCGGATCTTTCGTCAGGACTGTTGCTCATCTTCATCGGGCTGTTCAAGAAGGTGGTCATTGCCGACGCGCTCGCGCCGTTCGTCCAAGAAACGTTTGAAACGGCGGGAACCGCAGGTTGGATGCAGCTGTTGGTAGCCGTTTACGCGTTCAGTTTGCAGATCTACGGCGACTTTTCTGGCTACTCGTCCATCGCCAGGGGGTCCGCCAGGTTGCTTGGTTTCGACCTCATGGTGAACTTCAACCAGCCGTATTTGTCACGCAACATCACCCAGTTCTGGCGCACCTGGCACATCTCACTCTCGACCTGGTTACGCGACTATCTCTACATACCCCTCGGGGGAAGCCGCAACGGGGCGGTCGCCACCCAGCGAAACTTGATGGTGACCATGCTGCTCGGAGGCCTATGGCATGGCGCGGCATGGACGTTTGTCGTATGGGGCGGTTTGCATGGACTCTATCTGGTCATTCATCGTCGATTCCGCAGCCGATCCGAGCGCTCGGAAACGGACCCGCCCCGATGGGGCGATGTGCCTGCCGTGCTCCTGACGTTCCACCTGGTTGCCCTCTCATGGGTGTTCTTCAGAGCTGACTCCTTCCCACAGGCATGGGACGTACTATCGGGTATCGCTACAGCCCGCCACGCCGACGGCATCCCCTATGGCGGTTTGGTGCTGGTGGTTCCCGCCGGTCTGGCGGTCCTGTTTGTCGATCTCGTGCAACGCCGCACCCGACGCCACGAAGGCCTGCTTCAGCTTCCCGCCTTCGCCCAAGGGTTGGTCTACGGTGCGTTCTTCATGGCGATCGTCTTGTTCTCTGGTCAAGAAGTTGTCCCCTTCCTATATTTCCAGTTCTGATGCGTCGTTCGCTCATTCTTGGATTCCTCGTCGTGGTGCTGCTCCTTGAAGGGGGAGCCCGTTTGCTGGCGCCGCACATTCCCGGCCAACTCTTGTGGGACAACCAGTTCACCCAGGACAAGGCAGATCAGATCGACCGGGCTGGTCAGGTTGACGTTGTGTTTATCGGGTCGTCAGTCGTGAATGCCGGAATTGATTCGGGTTTTGTCGGAGAGGAAAGCCGGTTCTCGTCGGGTTACAACGCGGCAATTCCCTCGACTACTCCGAGTACCTGGAAGGTCTGGTCACGTGATCTCGTCTGGCCGGATTTGTGTCCGGAGGTCGTAGTCATCGGGATATCGATCCGTGACTACAACGATGCCAATCCGGGGATTTCCTACGACCTGCGCGAGTACCTGCCATCGGCTGGTCGGTTGGGCTTGTACGGTCAGTTCAGCTGGGCTTCACTCGAACAGCAGGTCGGGCGCTTCTCCACGTTCGTCCGGATCCGCTCCCGGCTTCGGGAACCTGAGAACGTTGCTCGATATCTGGTGTGGGGGCGAACCCCTGGCTGGCCGGTCACCGTACTCACCGACGGAGGGCGGTTTCAAGGCTTTGATAACAATGTGTACCAAGTACCTACCCAAGCCGGGCTCGATCAACTCGCACAAGAGGTCTTCGTGAACTTCTCAGTTGGCGGCAACGAAGATCGGGCGGTTCGAGCGATGATCGAGGACGCTACTGGTTTGGGGATGCGAGTTGTGGTCGTCAGGATGCCGACGCTCAATGAGGAGTTGTCTGTGGTTCTCCCTGACGGAATGGCTGATGTTCTTGCGTTTGAGGAGGCAATCGGCCAACTTGGAGTCGACTACAACATTCCAGTAATCAGGTATGTCGACATGGACGACGACCGGCAGTTCTTCTCCGACTTATATCATCTGAATCTCTCCGGAACCGAGCTGTTGTCTCGTCGGCTCGGGTCAGATCTCCAACGCCTGTTCCCGGAGCCGACCGAACACCGGTGCGGGATCCGGCCGGCTGAGCCTGAAGTGGCCGGCCGTCCGTGACTCCCACCGAGTTCCTAAGGGTGGTAGTCGATCGCGATCGACTGGCGCTGCTCGGGCGGGCGGCGCTGGGACCCTTTTCGGTTACCGACTTCGCCGAGACAACGGGGGGCGATCGCAAGAAGCTGCTCCTGGCTGCCGCGCGGCTCCGTGAGGCGGGACTGCTCAAGGAAGATCATTCACTCAACGGAGAGGTCTTTGATCAGCTCGGTGCCCAACTCCCCGATGAGGAGCGAGCCGCTCCCGAAATCCTGGCCGGAGACTGGTCTGAAGATGAAGTCAAGGTCCTCAATGCCTTCTTTCAGGGCACCCGGTTGATTTCCATCCCGACGAACCGCACAAAACGTCTGGTGGTTCTTGAGCGCCTGGTGCAGGCGTTTGAACCGGGGGTTCGGTATCCGGAGCGTCAGGTGTCGTTCATGCTCCAACTCTTCTTTTCGGACTATGCAGCGCTGCGTCGGTATCTGGTCGATGAGGAGTTACTCGCCAGGGCCGATGGGGTCTACTGGCGCATTGGCGGCCGGTATCCGGGTCAAACCAGGCCAACTTGAGCATCCGGCTATCCTGGCTGCCATGCCTGGACTAATGGCGTTTCACGCCCATCCCGATGACGAGACCACTTCAACCGGCGGCACACTGGCCTGGTACGCCGACCGGGGCGAAGAGGTCGTTGTCGTCACGGCAACCGACGGCGCCGAGGGGGAAATTCACAATTACGAGAACCCGGACGACCTCAAGCCACGGCTTGTCGAGATGCGCGCCGAAGAGCTTGCCAATGCCTTGAAGATTCTCGGGGTTCAGAATCACGAGTTCCTCGGATATCGCGACTCGGGAATGATGGGTACGGAGCCCAACGCAGACGAGCGCTGTTTCTGGCAAGCAGATTTTATGGAGGCAACCGGTCGGCTCATCAAACTTATCCGGAAGTATCAGCCCGAAGTTCTGGTGATTTATGACCCGTTTGGTGGTTATGGACATCCTGATCACATCCAGGTTCACAGAATCGGCCTGGCTGCCTACTGGGGTGCCATGGATCTGGGACGGTTTCCGCTGGCCGGCGGCGAAGAATTGTGGCGGCCGTCGAAGGTGTATTGGTCGGCGTGGCCCCGCACGAGGGTGGCCGGGTTTGCCCTCGCCAGGCTTGAGGCCGGTTTGATCAATGACGATGAGTATGAACAACAGCGTCACGGTGGCACACCAGATGAGATGATCGACGCCTGGATCGACGTCAAGGATCAGTTCGGTCGCAAAGAGGACGCCTGGAGAGCGCACAGAACTCAGATTCCCGAGGATTGGTTCTTCTTTCAGGTTCCTGCCGACATTCGCCCGACGGTATTCGGGTTGGAGTCTTTTGTACGGATCTTTTCAGATGTTGATGTGGCGAGTCCCGAAGACGACCTCTTCACCGGACTCCGATAGGCCCGGACGACCGAATGACTGCGGCTCAGCGATGGCGGGAGCAGCTCGAAGCCTGGGCAATTCCACAAGAGCTGCTCGACGCGGTTCCGTGGAATCCATACGAGTGGCCGGCAGATCTCTTTGCCAGGCGAGATTCCATGGCGGCCGATGGGCACATTCCTGAACGACACACCCGCAAAGTTATTCGGCGCTTCAGACCAGGATCGATGATCGATATCGGAGCCGGAGCAGGTGGGAGTTGCCTCGACCTGGCGGCCGAAGGGGTCTCCGTAACCGCCGTCGAGCGTGACGCCGGAATGGCTGCCAAGCTTCGAACCGTGGCAGCTGAGCGAGGGCTCAGTGTTCTGGTCGTAGAAGGTGGTTGGCCCGAATCGGCTGGTCTCGCTGATCGCGCTGATGTCGTTACCTGTTCGCATGTGATCCACAATGTCCCGGATCTGGTGCCGTTCTTGACCGCGATGCAGTCGGCTGCCCGAACCGCAGTCGTTATCCAGGAGTTCGAGAACCATCCATGGGCCCATCTCGGGCCGTACTACCGGAAGCTCCACAACCTTGACCGACCCGTCGGGCCGACCGTTGACGATCTGGTCGCAGTCATCGAGGAGTCATTGGACGTGGCTCCGATCGTTGAACGTTGGGACGGCGGGGCGCCGATGTGGTTTGCGGATCGAGAAGAGCTCCTGACGTTCTACGGCAGGCGGCTGCTGGTACCCATCGACCGTTGGGCGGAGCTCGAAGCGGCCCTTGACCCGGAGATCGTGCAACTCGATGCTGGGCGGGTCCAGCTCGAGGACCGGCAGAAATCATTGGCCACCGTCTGGTGGCGGGTCTAGGCGAGTCGGCAAAATCGAAGATCCGACGGATCGCTGTTTCATTCGTTGCATCGGGCCGGGTTCGTCCGGCGGCCTTGGTTGGCGGAAGTGGGATTAGTAGTCCAGGTTCGGTCGCCACTAGCCTCCTCGTCCTGATGCTCCTCGTACGAGATGTCCGTATAGAAGCGGGTGTTCGGGTCCTCCTCGAAGACGTTTCATTCACCGTTCAAGCTGGCGACAAGGTCGGATTGGTCGGGCGGAACGGCGCGGGCAAAACGACGCTGATGAAGACGCTGATCGGCAAGACGCAGCCGGCCGACGGCACGATCACGAAGACCGGTCGAGTGGGCTATTTCTCGCAGGAAGTCCCACTCGACGAACTTGAGCATCCCGACATGACTGCCCTGGAGCGCATCCTGACAGCCCGTGATGTCGGCGGAATGCAACGCGGCATTGAGCGAGCTCGATTGAAGATCGAACACTCGACCGGTGAGGAGCAGGAACGAGCCATCCTCCAGTTCGGTCGGCTGCACGACGAGTTTGAGGCCAAGGGCGGATTTCAACTGGAAGCCGGCGCCAAGGCGATCGCGGCGGCCATCGGCATTGACAACGAGGACCTTGACCAGCCGGTGACTTCAATGTCCGGTGGTCAACGACGGCGAGTCGAACTTGCCCGGATCTTGTACTCAGAAACGGACATCTTGTTGTTGGACGAGCCAACCAACCACCTCGACCTTGATGCGAAAGCCTGGCTGATGGACTATCTCGAAGCCTATAAAGGCGGCCTGTTCGTCGTGAGTCATGATCTCCCGCTGCTCGACCAGTCGATTACGTCGGTGTTGGCGCTGGAGAACGGCCGGATTGAGGCGTACCGTGGTAATTATTCCCACTTCCTCGATGAGAGCGAAAAGCGCCGTGTTCAGCGAGAGCGGGAACGTAAGACTCAGCAGGCCAAGATCGATCAATTGGAAACGACGATTCGCCGGTTCAAGGGTTCAACCGAGAAGATGGCTCGCAAGGCCAAGACCATGGAGACTCGGGCTGGTCGCCTCCGCCACGATCTCGTGGAAGTAGCCGCCCGCGGCAAGGCGGTCAATGTCTCGTTTCCACAACCAGATCCCTCGGCTCGGACCCCACTCGTTGCAGACGGGTTGGCCAAGTCGTACGGCGACAACCTGGTGTTTTTGGACGTCAACGTCGACACCAACCGTGGGGAGCGGATCATCATCATGGGACTCAATGGGGCCGGGAAGACGACACTGTTGCGGATCCTGGCCGGCGTGGAGACCGCAGATCTCGGCGAGGTCGAGCTCGGCGCCAAAACCACGATTGGCTACTACGCCCAGGAGCACGAGCAGATCAAACCAGGCGTCGAGGTGATCGACCATATGCGCGAGGTATCGGACCAGCCCGATCAGACACTGCGCTCATTGCTCGGCCATTTCCTGTTGGCCGACAAGGTTGATCAGGATGCCGCCACTCTGTCAGGTGGGGAAAAAACCAAGCTGGCGTTGGCCCAGTTGGTGGTCGCTCGGCCGAATGTTCTCCTGCTCGATGAGCCAACCAACAACCTGGACCCCCAGGCCAAAACGGCCCTGCTTGGAGCGCTCAACGCCTATAGCGGCACCATCATCCTGGTTTCCCATGATTCCGACTTCGTCGCGGACCTCAAGCCGGACAAGGCCATCCTTATGCCTGAAGGAACCATGGCCTATTTCGACGAATCAATGCTGGAACTCGTCGCGCTCGCGTAGCCATGCCACCCAATCGGCCAGGCTCAGGCCGTGAACCGGTCGAACCAAGCCTGGCAGGCGCGCGTGAAGGGCTCCGCCTCCTTCTCGAGAGCGATCACCAGTTCGGCGGTGGTGGTGCGGGCCTTGTCGATCATCCAGGGCGGGTAACCGTACAGCTTCTGGTGTTCGATGAATTCGTCTTCGTCGTCGATATACACCTCGCCCCCAGCAGTTCGAACGACATCGAGATCCAGGTCGACCATCTCGATCCGGTCGCCGTTGATCTTGGGCGGCGTGATGATGTCGAGGAAATGGGTTAGTGGGCGTTCGCTGTTGAATACGAGCGACCACCAGGCGTCGGGGACCGAGCAAAAAACCCACGGGTGCATCGTAGTTGTGATGGGCCCGTTCCCTTTTTGTTGTTCAGAGCCCGGCTCGCATCCCAGCCAGGTGCCGTGCTCGTCCTTACCAAGTACGAGCAGGTTTTCATGGCGCCAATGAGGAACGTCGGGGTACTTGAAGAACTGCAAGCTCATCCGGTCGACCATTCGGGTAACTTAGCTGGCGTGGATGTGGAAGGTCTCGTTTCGTTCGTGGACTCTGAGTTGTCGGGTCTGGCCGATGCCGAGCGCGCCAGCCAGATGGCCGCCTACATGAAGACCGACACGCCCTTCTATGGGGTCGGCTCGGCGGACCTCAAGTTGGTTCTTAGGGAGGCGAAACAGCTCTTTCTCGTCGAGACGCCAGACGATTATGAGTTATCCGTGCTGGGTCTTTGGAACCAGCCACAGCGTGAAATGAAGTACGTTGCTCTGGGGTATGCCACCGAACACAAGAAGTTCGTCGCCGTCGAGTGGATCGATCTTTACGAGCGATTGATCGTTGAGGGGGGATGGTGGGATCTGGTCGACAAGCTGGCGATCCACGCCGTTGGCCGGGCTCTCCTGAAGCAACGGACCGAAGTCACTCCGATCGTGCGATCGTGGATTGACAGTCAAGATATGTGGCTACGAAGAAGCGCCATCATCTGCCAGGTTCGCCACAAGCTGGAGACAGACGAGGCATTGCTGTTCGACCACTGCCTGGCCCGCCTGCCCGAGAAGGAGTTCTTCATTCGCAAGGCCATAGGCTGGGCCCTCCGTGACTACTCCTGGTTCAATGCTGAGTCGGTTCGCCGATTCCTTCTTGACCATCGGCACGAGATGTCCGGATTGACATATCGGGAGGGTGCCAAGCGTATCCCTGACATGCCTCCGTACCGATGAAACAGAGTGCCGGGATCCTGGCGTACCGGTGGCGGGAGGGCGATCTGGAGATGTTGATCGCCCACCCGGGCGGTCCGTTCTGGGCACACCGTGACGACGGGGTGTGGACCATCCCGAAAGGCGAGACAGGGGACGGCGAGGCTCCACTGTTGGCGGCCAAACGGGAATTCTCCGAGGAACTCGGCGTCCGGTGCCCGGAGGGTCCGTTCCTCGAACTTGGCTCGATCACCCAGAAGTCCGGCAAGATCGTTACGGCCTGGGCCGTCGAAACCGAGCTTGATCCCGAGGCAGTGATGTCCAACACCTTCACCATGGAGTGGCCGCCAAGGTCGGGTCAGGAGGCAGAGTTTCCTGAGATCGATCGGGTCGAATGGGCCAGCCCGGCCCGGGCCAAGGCCAAACTGAATCCTGCCCAAACCGAGCTGGTTGACCGACTCCTCCAGCTGGTCAAGCTATGAGGTCGATTGGATCAATCGATAAGTGCAAGACCCCAATGTCGAGCGTTGCAAGCGTCCCCGCCGGATGCCGGCCTGTCTCAATGTAGGTACCGTCCCTCAATGCATATACGATGATGGTTGGTTCGTCCGGGTCGATGATCCAATAATGTTGGAGGCCGGCCGATGCGTATTTGTGGAACTTGCGAATCATGTCTCGGGCTGGTTCGTTTGACAAAACCTCGACCGCCAAATGCGGGACGGGCCCAAGTCGTGGTTGATCCTCAGTGCGGTCGAAGACGATGACGTCGGGGATGAATTCGTCCGTGGCCGGCTTCCAAGCCCACTCCGAGAGTACGTCGAAGTTCGCCATCGACGTACTCGCCGCGTACTTCGGCGCCGAGCGACTCGTACGTTTCCCGATCCATGGTGACTCGTTCACCGGTCTGCAACATGGCATACACAGTACACCTCCAGATCGCTCATCAGCACCGGGCCAAAACGTATCGCATGACTGTGACGAAAACGTGATTCCGCATCGCGAGGCGGTCCGGTGCCGGGACTGAGGTGTTACGTGGTCAACTGGCCAGATTGGGATCAGCTGCCAGGTGCCCCTGATGGTCGGCGGATGGGTTGTCGGGGAGTCCGGATGCTGCGGTGCGGCGAGGACCTTAG
>JAENVV010000187.1 GCA_016650365.1 Acidimicrobiia bacterium | reverse complement strand
CTACTACACGTTGCTTGTCGGCGGCAGCGTCGTTCTGTTCATTGTTGCCGCCATATGGAGGTAGGAGAATGTTGAGTGTCGCGATAATCGTGCCGTTATTGGCAGCCATCGCACTGTTGGCCATGCCCCGTGACCGGCCCGAACTTGCTCGCCGGACGGCGTTTGGTGTCAGTTTGGTGCCGTTGGCGTTGATCGTGGCTGCCTGGGTCAGGTTTCAAGGCGGACCGGGGTTCGAGATGGTCGAGTCACATGCCTGGATCCCTTCGATCGGGGTTTCCTACCAGGTCGGATTGGACGGACTATCGCTACCTTTGGTGGCGCTGACTGCTCTACTGTTCAGCGCTTCAATCATATTTCCAGTCGACTTGCGAGGGCGGGCCAGGCAGTACTACGCCGCCTTTCTCTTCCTCGAGGGTGCTTCGCTCGGTCTCTTTCTGGCGCTCGATCTGATCCTCTTCTTCGTTTTCTTCGATTTGTCACTCGTGGGCATGTATTTTCTGATCGCCATCTGGGGGCACGGAAACGCGCATCGCTCGGCTCTCAAGTTTTTTGTTTATACCCTGGTTGGTTCCTTGTCTCTTCTGCTTGGGATTCTCGGGATATATCTGAACTCGGGAGACCAGCGCACGTTCGACATGATCGACATCATTACGAATCAGCCGTTGCCGACTACCGGTCTTGCTCCTGTTCTGATCTTTTGGGCGATTGCATTGGGATTTATGATCAAGACACCGCTGGCGCCATTTCATACGTGGCTTCCCTCAGCCCACGTAGATGCACCCGCGCCGGCTTCGACGATCCTGGCCGGTGTGTTGCTCAAGATGGGCACCTATGGATTCGTACGGATCTTGCTGCAGATGATGCCGGAAACCTTCGGCCGGTTCTCGCTGCCGATCGCAATAATCGCCGTAATCAGCATCGTCTACGGGGCGCTCGTAGCGATGGCTCAAACGAACCTCAAAAGATTGGTGGCGTATACGTCGGTTAACCACATGGGATACGTAATTCTGGGCGTAGCAGTTGCCGCCAACATTGGTGCAAGCGAAGGGGCTCGTTCGCTAGCCCTTACCGGGGCAACGATTGAGATGGTCGCCCACGGCCTCATCACTGGCGCCATGTTCCTCCTAACCGGATCAGTCCTCGCCCGTGGCAAGACCTTCGAAATGGACGAATACGGCGGTTTGGCAGCACGGGCTCCGGCATTGACAGGTGCGATGATCCTGGCCGCATTCGCCTCGCTGGGATTACCCGGACTTGCCGGCTTTGTGGCCGAGTTCCAGATCTTCGCCGGAACGCTCGGCGTATACCCATGGCTGGCGGGTACAGGTCTGCTCGGAATTGTGATCACGGCGGCCCTCTTCCTGCGAATGGTGCAGAAGGTGTTCCTGGGGCCTCTGCCAGAGCGGTGGTCGGAATGGACTGACCTTGGTGGGTGGGAATTGGCAGCCATTGTCCCGATGCTGATCCTCGTGGTCGTCATAGGGATCGCTCCGGCCTGGCTGGTCAACGTGGTCGATTCGGCAACGCGCGTCATGACTGGGGGCTGACGTGCAGGACATGGGTACGCAGATGGTCGGTTTTGTCGGGGACATCCTGCCCGAGCTGATCCTGGCAGCCGGATCCATCCTTGTCTTACTCGTCGCGTTGTTTACTCCGCGGCGGATGCAACCATGGATCGCGCTCGTCGCGACCGCGGTTCTGGTTGCCGCGGCGATCTTCGCGGGCCTCGATATTATCGACCCCCCCGGATTGACGTTCTTTGACTCGCTCGCCGCCGACGGAGTAGGGAGGTGGGCAACGCTTCTGCTGGCAGTAGTCGGGTTGTTGGTCGTGGCGTTATCGGTCGAGTGGTTTCGCTCGGATGACCGCCAGGGTGAGTACTACGTCATGGTGGTCTTCGGAACCCTCGGGGCCGTGCTCTTGGCAGGGGCAACCGACCTCATGGAACTGGTTCTGGCCATGATACTGTCGTCCGTCGCAGGATATACGCTGGCGGCATTCCATCGCCGGTCTCGGGCCTCGGCTGAGGCAGGCATGAAATACTTTCTGCTCGGCGCCCTCGCCAACGGGGCAATGGTCTACGGCGTTGCTCTCCTCTTCGGGTTATCAGGTGGCACAACGTTCGCCGACGTCGGTCCGGGTCTGGTCAACGCCGATCCGCTCGCTCTGGTAGTCGGGTTTGGTCTGGTGACTATTGGCGTGGCTTTCAAGATGGGCGTAGCACCAGTCCATCCCTGGGTGCCCGATGTCGCCGAAGGGGCTCCCGCCCCGGCTGCGACATTCCTCATGATCGTCGGGAAAATAGGTGCGTTGGTGTTCCTGGCTCGCCTCGTTCTCATACTTCCCGACACCCAGTTGGGTTGGAGACCGCTGGTGGCTCTGCTGGCGGCCGTCACCATGACCCTCGGCAACCTCGTTGCCTTGCGGCAGGATGATGTCAGGCGTCTGCTCGGCTGGTCGGCCGTTTCGCAGGCCGGTTATGGGCTGATGGCGGTTGTGGCGCTCGGTCGCAGTGGTCTCGCCCTTCCTTCTCTCCTCATGTTCCTGGTTGCCTACGCATTCGGTACGGTCGCGGTGTTCGGCGTGGTCGTTCAGCTGAGAGGTCTCACGGATCGCCATTCCTATCGAGGTCTCAGTAGTCCCCATCCGTGGCTCATGGGGGCCATGTTGGTCGGATTCCTTTCCTTTGTTGGTATTCCCCCGCTGGGGGGTTTTGCCGCCAAGCTCCTCCTGATGGGAGCTGTGATTGATGCGGGATACGCGTGGTTGGCTGTGCTCGCTGTGGTCAACTCGGCGATATCGCTGGTCTATTACCTGCGAGTGCTTGGGCCTGCTTACCTCGGTGAGTCAACTGGTAAACGACCCACTATGGGTCGGCTGTCTGGCGTGTCGATTGGGGTGGCGACTGTCGCCGTAATTTTGGTCGGTGTTGCTGCTCAGCCGCTGCTGCGCGCCTGGGAAGCCGTACAGCTATTGACCGGGTAGTTCCGCTCGGCGTAGTCCGGGCCGACCAGGTCTCCGCGAGTGCTGAGGATCTGGCGTTCCCGTCGGCGCCACTGACGTTGGCTCCACTCCTGATGTCGGCGCTGCCAACGGCCGGTCAAAAGGTTCATCGGTTTCCCAAGTTCGATCGGTCTGCCGGCTTTGGCGCCGCTCTACAACGCTTCGTTTTCGGTTTCTCCCGTTGCTGTGGCCCGGCAATGACTAGCGATTATCCATGGCTCTTACGGGTGGGCGTGCCTATGAGGAGCCGAGTGGACATGAATGGCCGTGCGAGGGCGTCTCACGAGGACTTCCTCGCCGATGGTTTGGCAACGGTTGGGGTCGGTGCAATCGGCCGGATTGAGCTTTTTGGCACGTTTCGTCATGACGGTTAACTGGGCGCGGGTCCGTTGAAGATCAGAAATGTGGGCTTCAAGATCCTTAAGGTGACGTTCGAGCAGATCAACTACGTGGTCGCACGTTGTTTCTCCCTGGTCTCGGAGATCGACGATCGAGCCGATCTCAGTCAGGGTTAGACCGCTCGCCTGGGCGTCACGAATGAACCGTAAGCGGGCGATGGCGTCATCGTCGTACTCGCGATATCCATTTTCGCTGCGTTCGGGCTCTGGAAGCAGCCCGATGTCCTCGTAGTAGCGGATGGTCTTGGTGGGTACTGCCGCCCTTTGTGATAATTCGCCGATTCGCATGTGGTCATCATAGTCACTTGACATTCCAGTCGGGTAGAAGGTGTACGGTCGGAGGAGGATCAACAAAATGTGACACTATGCCAACGGATACTGACAGCCGGATGGAGCAACTTGAGGTGATTCGCAGCTATGACCCGATGGCATGGCTGTACGACTTTTATGACGCCCCGATGGAGCTATTGGGCCTTCGGAGGCGCCGTCGACGGGTGAATCTTCAGGCTTACGGCGAGACGCTTGAGGTTGGGAGTCGGAACTGGCAAGAACCTCGCCCATTATCGACCCGACGTTGAGCCAAGCGCTGTGAATGTTTCGGCGCCGATGTTGAGGCGGCCGGAACGCCGAGCTGCTCAACTCGGAGCGAAGTGAAGTTGGACCTCGTTGGTGTCACTGCCATGCCGTCTCCCGACGATGCGTTTGATGCGCCTGTCGCGACTTCGGTGGTTTGTTCCGTCGCAGCGCCCATCGACGGGCTTCGTGAACTGGGCCGTATTTTGTTAACAACGGGGTTCTCGTTGGTGGTCACCGCCATTGACTTCTATCCACAGAACTGGGCATGGTTTTGCGGCAGGCAACATTGCGGTGGCTTCGCGCTATTGGGCACCGTGGCGTGGCTGGTAGCTCTTGGCGCGGCGAACGCTGTCGCGTTCAGCCGGATCGCCCGTCCGCAGAAAGGCTGACCGGCTGGTTCATCGACGGTTTTGTTGCCAGGTGACCTGCCATTGAGCTGCTCG
>JAENVV010000186.1 GCA_016650365.1 Acidimicrobiia bacterium | reverse complement strand
TGATTACCACTTCTCTGGCATCTCGATAGTCTGACCACATGGCCACAGAAGTTTCCATTGATATCGACGCCCCGATCGACTCTGTGTGGGCCGATCTCGCCAACCTGGCCAGTCACGTCGAGTGGATGGCCGACGCCGATTCCCTCACCTACCGGGGGGATCAGAAGACCGGAGCCGGGACCGTTATCGAAGTGCTCACGAAAGTCGGACCACTCAAAACCGTCGATGTCCTGACCTTCACCGTCTGGGAGCCACCGCACACGATGATCGCCACTCACTCGGGGGTGGTCAAAGGCGAAGGCATTTTCAGACTGACCGACCTGGGAAACGACCGGACCCGCTTCACCTGGGCGGAAGAACTCGACATGCCGTGGTACTTCGGAGGCAACCTGTTCCGACCAGTTTCGGAACCGGTTCTCCGTCTCATCTGGAAAAAGAACCTGCAGCGGCTAGCAGACCGGTTCTGATCGACGGGCCACTGGCTATTCGCCGGTGAAGTCGGCTTTGCGCTTCTCGATGAAGGCGGCAACCCCTTCTTTGGCATCTTCAGTGAAGAACACGTCCTGAAACGCATCTGCCTCGGCCTTCATGGCCTCATCTATCGGCCGACCCCAGCCATCGCCCATCGCCCGCTTGACAGCCGCCAGCCCCAACGTTGCCTTGGTCGCCCAATCGGCCGCGTCGGCGAGAGCCACTTCCAGCAGTTCCTCGACCGGGAGCACCTTGTCGGCCAGGCCAAGGGCCAGCGCCTCTTCGGCCCCGACCTGGCGGCCCGAAAAATTCATCTCTTTGGCCTTTTGGTAGCCAACGATCCGAGCCAGACGCTGGGTGCCACCGGCTCCGGGAATAATGCCGAGCAGAATTTCCGGTTGGCCGACCTTGGCATTGTCGGCAAGATATCGAAAGTCGGCACCCATCGCGAGTTCGAGTCCTCCGCCAAGAGCGAACCCTTTGACCGCGGCGATCGTCGGCTTCCTGAGCAGCTCGAAACGTCGGATCACGTTTGCCAATGACGTGGCGAGCTCATCCTTCACACCGGCATCAAATGCCGCTTGAAAACCTTTGATGTCGGCACCGGCCGCAAAGTGTGGGTCGCCGTAGATGACCACCGCCCGCACCATGGGGTCCTCGGCTTGGCCGATGGCCACGGCCAGATCGGCGGCGAGCTCTTCGGACAGGGCATTTACCGGCGGTCGGTTGAGCGTAATCAGACCAACCGCATCATCCTGGGTGAATTCAACGAGTGACATGCAGACTCCTCCGAAATCAGCTGACGTACGCTTACCCTACGACAAACGGAACGGCCCGATGAGCCATAGCTCTCCGCTGATGACCGCCACCTGCAGGTTCAGTACCGGAGCCAGCCACCGGGCCTAAACAGACCTCTTGACGGGTGGGTGGTGTTGGGCGATAATCGAACATATGTTCGATAGAGAAGAAGGATACGATCCTGGAGCGAACAGCGATGTCTTTGCCATCGCCAACACCGCACTCGCCTGGGCCGAAGACGAAGCAGTCGGCCAGTTCGACAACCGGGAGCTTCAGCTCAGCTACGAACAACTGCGCAAGCTCGGAGACCTCTTCCATGCCCAGGCCCGGCGGCGGCTGGCCGTCGTCGACGAACGACAGTCATACGCATCGGACGGATACACGT
>JAENVV010000185.1 GCA_016650365.1 Acidimicrobiia bacterium | reverse complement strand
TAGTCATGGACGTGTTCGACCTTGGGTTGGCGGACCCTGTCCAGCAAACGTAGTCCGCTTCGGTGTTCGGGTTTGGAGTCAACCGGGCTCCGGCTGTGACCGTTGGCATGGACGGCTCCGCCGCGGGGCGGAGCCACCTCGTTGTTGCCGCCGGTCGGTATCGGGTCGACGACCTCTGACAAATCAGCCGCCGTTCGTAGGTCGATCACCAGTTCTCCGTTCTCCGTTGACGGAGGCTCAAGCGGTGATGGGGGGACAGCAATTTCTGCGGGAGGCCCAAACGGGTCGATCGGGTCGACTTGTTTGCCGGTCGGCATCGATTTGGCACCGGCACTGATCTTCGAGGTCGATCGCGATGCAACGAGATCCGTGATGGAAGACGAAGGCGCGGCGACTGGCTTAGCCGGCGTCGGGACGGTGGGCTGTGGTGCGTGCTGCGGTGCCGGAGGAGTCGGGCTGGAGGCAGCCGCGAGCTCCGTAGCCGGCGACGCGACCTGGAGCGGGTGCGGTGCAGCCAGTTCATGACGGCCCGGGGGAGGGACGTTGCGGACGGCTTTTTTGGTCTTCCGGCGGGCCCGAAAGCTCTTCGTGGCGTCTTCCTGAGCTTTGCTCAGGGCGGGGACTGCGCCGTAGGCAAAGTCGAGGCGCCGTTCCGGTATGAATCGAATCAGGTCTCCGTTGAGTGCGAACTGGTATTCGTTGCCGGCAATCTCAGACAGGGAGATGAGCGACACGTGCCAGGTGGCCCACCGTTCGTGATTGACTTCGAGCGTGATTGAGTCGTCGTCAAGCACAAAGACACCCTTAATACCTTTGGTGTCGTCCGCTGCGAATACGGTGCCCGGATGTCTCATTCGTGATCCCCATTAACGTCGTTGCCCAACCCTTGACCGTTGTCAAGCTTATCGGCGATCGAATTTAAATCCTTAGCTCCGTGGCCCGATACCTCGACCGCGCGGCACATGGCCCGCACGACATCGGCGATTGCCCGGCCTCTGGCGGGTTCCATCCGTCCGGCTTGTAAATCGTCCACGGCTGTTTCGAGGCGGGCGAGCAGACCCGCCAGATCGGGTAGGCCGGGTAGGCCGGGAAGGGCGTCAGTGGGAGTGGGGGTTGACAGTGCCAATGATTCGCTCGGGGTGATGTCCTGGTTGGTTGTCCGCTCGCTCCACGGTGCGGCGACTTGAACGGGCTCGGCCTCGACGGTTTCGATCCGGGTCGAATCGAATTCGATGGGGATGACCGGTCTGATGGTTGGGGCGGCGCCCGTGGGTGGCTCGGATATCGGATCCGTCGCTGGTTCGGTGGATCGACCGTCTTGTCCGGCGACGCTGGAGGCGAGCGGCCCGGGGAGGGTTTCAGGCTCGTGGCTTTCGAGCCTAGAGGTTTGTCCCGGCGAGCCGACTGTCGTCGGTTCGGTGACGGCCGACAGGGCGGCGTCAGGTAGTGGATCCATGACGATTGGGGTGACCGGCAAGCGGTCCGGCTGTCGGGTGACGGTCGGGCGGGGACGACTCCCCAGGAGAACGTCGTCGGGCTCACCCGATGGCAGGGTTGGCTCGGGAGACGTCGCAACCTGTGGGCCAGGCAATCGCTTCACGGGGCCGGGTCCATGTGCAGCGGTCGGGATGCTCTCGACCGGCGACCCAGACGCCGTTTGGTGAGTCCGTCTGGGCTGGTCGATGTCGTCAGCCCTGATCGTCACAGTTTCATTCCGGGCGGTCGCCTCGGCGAGCGGTCCGATGGTGGCCGCCTCGGGATCGGTCCCGGGGGCGAGGGGGACGGTCAGACCGAGTTGGGTGGCAAAATCAGCGGGTTTGAGACCCCACTTTTTGATTTTGGCGAGGAGTCCCGCTGGTGGGGTCTGCTCATCGACTTCGTCAAAGAATGGAAGGCCCCGGGATGCGAACAAGGGTACATTCTCGGGCGTAAATAGGAGCGTCTCGTTACCGAGCGTCAGATCATATTTACCGCGGGCGATCTCGACAGCTTTCGTGTCCGGGCGATTCCAGGTGCCGAGGTTCTCGTCGCCGGTCGCCAACGACAACGCGTCAGACTCCATCGTAAGCGTGACGACCAATCGGGACCCGGGGTCGTTGGATAGCTCTAATTCGCCATGAAACAGCACCCTGACATCCCCCTCCGGTAGTACTGCCGGTGCCTATGATCCCGCGCCAGCCGACCGCTTGTCAACAGAGGCTACCCAACAATCCGAAGTTTCGTCGGTCCATGTGTCAACGAAGTGCCGGTCAAATTGTCACCGAGAAGAGCTTCGACCTCGGCAGCGGCCAGCGGTGGAGAGAGAAGGTAACCCTGACCCTTGGCACACCCCAGTTGTTGCAGACGACGAAGTTGATGGGCGGTCTCGATACCCTCGACGACGGTGTCGATACCAAGGGCATCTCCGAGCTGTAACACCGTCCGAACGAGCGGGGACTCCTCGTCGGGGTTCAGCCTATCGGTGAAACTTTTGTCGATCTTGATGATGTCGATCGGAAGGCGATCGAGATAGGCGAGCGACGAGTATCCCGTTCCAAAGTCATCGATGGCCAGTCGGACGCCTAAATCGCGGATGTCGTCGAGCAGACTGACCGTAGTTTGCATGACGACATTCTCGGTGATCTCAATGATGAGGCGGCGGGGCTCCAACCCATGTCGGGTAATGGTTTCGCGGATCATGGCCGCCATGTCGACTTCGGCCAGCTGTCGGGGTGAAAGATTCACGGCCATGGTCAGGAACTCGTCCGGTCGGGCGTTCTGCCACTCGACAGCCTTGATAACGGCTTGCTCGAGTACGAAGGCTCCAATGGCGACGATAAGACCACTCTCTTCAGCAAAAGGAATGAACTGGGCGGGCGGGACGATTCCTCTGGTCGGATGCTGCCAGCGAACCAGGGCCTCCACGCCAGTGACCTGTCCGGTAGCCAGATCGACGATCGGTTGGTATCGCAACACCAACTCGTCCCGGGCGACCGCCTCTGTCAGGTCTGCTTTAAGCTCCAGTCGTCTGATCATTTCGGCGTGCATTGCGTCTTCGAACACGCGGTAGGTGCCCTTGCGGGTCTGTTTGGCTGCGTACATGGCCGCATCGGCGTTGCGCATGATTTGATCGGGCCGGTCGATGGAACCACCGAAGGCTATGCCGATCGACGTGTGAACCTTGAGTTCTTTGCCTTCCAGGTTGAATGGGATGGTCATTCCTCGAATGATCCGCTCGGCAACATCCGTCGCGCCCATCGGGCTTGAGAGATCTTCGAGGAGGATGGCGAACTCGTCTCCGCCAAGGCGAGCGACTACATCTTCAGGTCTTGTGAAAGACCTAAGACGATTCGCCACCTGGATCAACAGGTCGTCGCCGGCCGCGTGGCCGAGCGAGTCATTTACCGTTTTGAAGTCGTCAAGGTCCAGGAACATCACGGCGATGAATTGGTCGGTATCGATACATCGAGCTATGGCCGCTTCGACGCCCTCGGCAAACAGGGTGCGATTGGCGAGCTTGGTGAGAGAGTCGTGGAGTGCCTGGTGCCTCAACTCCTCTTTGAGGTCGGTCAGCTGCGCCAGAGAATCTTCAAGTCGACCGTTTTCGAGTGACACCGAAACCTGGCTGGCGAACGTCTCAAGTAGTCGAACGTCGCTTTCCTCGAATTGTGAAACATCGTTGATTCGGTTGGCGACGATGATGATTCCGAACGTACCATGATCGCCTGAAAGTGGCGCGGCCACCCCGTCCTCCAGATGCCAGCCGTCGCGGCCGAAGACGGTAGGATCGGTGATCAGCCTGGCGCCAGGGCTGTCGGCGATGCTGTGGAACAGTGCCTCTCCCGCGCCCAGATCGAACGGTTCCATCACAACCCTGCGGTCGTCGGGCCCCACGGCCGTGAGGTAGGCGGAGTTTCCCTCTTCGGGTAGCAGGATGATCTCAACGACTTCGGCTTCGAACATGTCTTGTGCGTAGAGGGCCGCTGACTCAAGGGCAGACTCGATCTGGGGGGATTCGTGGAGCACCCTGGTCGCCTGATACAAGGACTCAAGGCGGGACCGCTCGAGGCGCTGGCTGATGTAGGCGCGATAAGCGAAGAACAGAACCACCGGAGGCACCATCGCCAGCCAGGCCGAGTTGGAACCGCCACTCCAGTAGATGGTAATTCCCACCAGGGCGAGGGCAGTGTTCATCAGGGCCGCCAGCGCAGTTAGGTACAAGACCTCGAGTTGTTCACGCCGATCAATCGATCCGCCCGACAGGTGGATGGCACCATTGATCAGTAAGTTGGCCAGGATGACAGCGGCATGCGTCGCGGTGATCGCCGCGAACCAGCCGGCCAGGCCGAGTGGATCACCGAAGCCGGCTATTGATCGAAACACGACAACGGCCAGGATCACGACGAACGTGTTCTGGGCGAGATTGAACGCCAACTTCATCGGCGGCTGGCGTCGGTTGATCACCAAGGCCATGGCAAAACCGATCTGAGCAACGATGATCTCCCAGGGGGCGCTGGCGAAAAGTCCCAGCACCAACGTCACTTCGCTCATTGAGAACGAATGGGCGTGTCGGTGGAAACGGAGATGCACGACGGTCAGTTCGGCGACATACACCAGCGGAATGAGGATGTACCAGGGTATCTGCCTGGAGTCGGGAAACAGGGTGGTGAAGCCCGTCACCTGAGATGCCATGCCAGCGGCGGCCAGACCGATAAATAGCGTCAGGATCCAGACTTGCTGCTGGCCCGTTAATCGAACACCCGTGAGCTTCTTTGTGACAAGGTCCATGCACGTCTTCTCTTGTATCTTGTTTTATCGGCAGAAACCTGGTCGGCCTGAGGTCATTCCGTATGAGAGTGTTACGTGACTAGTTAGCCAGCGCGGTCTCAGTCCGGACGGGCTGATTTGCGGTACATCTGCGAGAACGTCGAGAGGATTTCCTCCCTGAATCCGTTGGCCTTTTTGAGCTCTGCCAAACCAGTCGGAACGAGATCACTCCGCGTTGTGATGGTGGTGGACGTGCTGTGTTGCATCTGGCCAGCCGAGTCGTCCGTCGAAGATTGTTGGGCGGCTTCGGTTTCGAGGGCGTGGTCTCGGTCGGTATCGATAGCGGCGTCTCTTTGAAGTGTGGAGGAGGCGATCCCGGGCCGTTCTACCTTATCGAGGTGCTCGAGCGAGTCTTCGATTTGATCAGTTGGAAGGAGCGTGTCATCAGGAGCAGGTGGGTCCTCCAAAAGTTCTGTACGACCGGTGACTGACTCCTCGACTTGATCGACCAACGGTTCTCCGGCGCCGGTCGGGTCGCTGTCATCGTCGATGTCTTCGACAGTGGTTAGTTCTTCGACGGTGGTTTCGTCGTCGTCGGCAAAAATGGCTGTCAACCAGGCGAAGTCATCTGCTGTGGAATCATCGTGTGCCAGGCCGTCAGCGGCATCGGCGGCGGCGGCAGACCCGGGGCGCGGAGTGCTCGACTGAACCGTCCTGGTGAGGGACGGGAATTCTATTTCGATGTTGTCATCCGCTGACAACAGTCAGGCCTCCTGATCACCTTTCTCCATCGTCGCTTTTGGCCCCGTTCTTGAGCCTTTACCAACGTCGGGCCGTCCACTCTGCGAGGTGGGGTCGCTCTGTTCCGATCATGGTTGGCGCACCGTGCCCCGGCAGGATCCGGGTTTCGTCGGGTCTCGAGAAAAGCTGGGTGTGAAGGCTGTTCATGATCTGGTCGAAGTCCGAATAGGGGAATCGGGTGGCTCCTGGCCCGCCCGGGAAGAGTGTGTCGCCGGTCAGCACGACCCCGTCGATCACAAAACACATCGAACCAGGTGTATGGCCGGGTGTGTGAATGGCGCCGATGCTGATCTCGCCTACGGTGATCAGGCAGGGGAGTAACGGTTCGTCTATCGAACGACTGGCGATGACACGGTCGGCTTCGTGGAGTCGGAAGGGGATCCCCAGCGCAGCCGTCACTTCGCTGACCGCCCCGAGGTGGTCAGCATGGCCATGAGTGGTGAGGACGACCTGGGGATCGACATCGTCGGCGGCAGCCAGAATGCGGTCTGCCTCGTTGGCTGCGTCGACGATCGCTGCCTTCCCGGTCGCTTTGCAGCTGACTATGTACACATTGTTGTCGAGTGGGCCGACGCTTAGTGAACGGATTCGGGCAGTCGGTAGATCAATCGTCAACATGAAATGGGAGACTACCTGGCGGTGCACACCGTGAACGATGGTTAACATGGGTGCCGATGACGAGGAGTTTGCATGAACTTTGCCTTTAGTGAAGAACAAGAGTTTCTCCGAGAGACAGCGCGCCGGTTCCTGGACGACAAATGTCCGACCTCCACGGTTCGCGAGCTAATGGCGTCTGAGACCGGCTTCGATGGCGGCATGTGGGCGGACATGGCGGATATGGGCTGGCTCGGTTTGGCCATTCCTGAGTCGTATGGAGGAGCTGGCTTCAGTTTCCTGGAAACCACGGTGTTGCTTGAAGAAATGGGTCGAACGCTCCTCCCGGCTCCCTTCCTTTCTACGGTGATACTCGGAGCGAACGCGGTTCTGCTGGCTGGCTCCGAGGAGCAGAAACAGGCGGTGCTTCCGTCGGTTTCCGAAGGAACTCTACGGCTGGGCCTGGCGGTCACGGAGCCTGCCGGACGCTGGGACGAGGCGGGAATTGAGATGCCGGCCGTCCCCGATGGGGACGGATATCGCCTGTCGGGCGTGAAGAGTTTCGTAATTGACGGTCACACGACAGACATGCTCGTTGTGGCCGCCCGAACCGATCAGGGGGTGACCCTGTTTTTGGTCGACGCCGGCCTGGACGGAATCGGTCGCAAGGTAGTCGATTCGATGGATCAGACTCGAAAACTCGCCGAAATCAATTTTGCCGACGTGGCTGTGCCGGCTGCTGCGGTTTTGGGATCCGTCGGTAGGGGTTGGGAAACGCTGGAAAGGGTGTATCGGATTGCTTCGGTGGCGCTAGCCGTCGAATCGGTCGGCGGAGCCCAGAAGGTTCTCGACATGGCTGTGGAATACGCCAAGGTGAGAATTCAGTTCGGGCGCCCGATCGGCTCGTTTCAGGCGATCAAACACAAGTGCGCGGACATGCTGGTAGGCGTGGAGTCGGCCAAGAGTGCGGCGTATTACGCGGCGTGGGCTGTTTCAGAGGATAACGATGAGCTTCCCATCGTTGCTCCGCTGGCGAAGTCATATTGCACCGAGAAATACTTTTCGGCAGCATCCGAGAACATTCAGATCCACGGAGGGATTGGCTTCACCTGGGAACACGATGCCCACCTCTATCTGAAGAGGTCCAAGAGTTCCGAGTTGCTGTTTGGTGATCCGTCATATCATCGGGCCTTGCTGGCTGACCAGATTGGAATATGAGGCGTGAGTTCGGCAACTGCCATCGCGCTCGGGGCCGTGCTTGCAGTGGTGTTTCTCGTGCTCATCGGCGTGATGCTGTTCCAGGAGATTCGAACCAGACCATCGAGTGACCCGGCTGAGTTCATTATTGACGAAGCGGTCGAGTGGGTATGGAGTCGGCTCGATGGTGGCCCGAAGAGCAGGCTCACACCAGACGGTGTTCGGTCAATTCTCGAATGGCAGGTTTTCGGGCTCCAACAGAGTGTCAAAGGCAAACCTCTCGGATCTGCGTCTGTCGTGATGGGTGCAACGGACGAATCGGTTGACTACATTCTTACAAAAGAGAATTCGTTTGAACCGGAGGATGTCCGGGCGGTCCTGGCGGGCCAGTTCGGGTATCTCGAATCGATCGGGGCTATCGCCGGAATGGCGGAGGGGAATGAAACGTGAGAGCTCGATGCGGCGCCTGTGCGACTGAAGTGGACGTTGCCGGGGAGGGGCGATTCAAATGTCCGGCGTGTGGAGCCGTGAACCAGGTGAGTGGGGGACGGGGCGAGCCGACGGCCCCTGCACCGGCAAACCCAACCAATCTATCCCCCCCAACAATGCCGGTTCCCCCGGCGGAACCTTCCCCCCGAATTGTCTGCCCGGATTGCTCGTTTTCTTTCATCGTCGGGGCCGTCGACCTGGCCACTTGCCCTAATTGCCAGGCTGATGTCCCTGTAGGCGCCGGGCCGGCAGACGACTAGCCTTGAGCGAACTGGAAGGCGGACTTATGGCTGCGGCGCGGCTGAGGCGATTTGAACACAATCGGTTCCTCGGAACCAGGGATACCATGATTGTGTACGACTGTGACGATCCGGCGCAGTTTGCCGAGCTTTTTCAACGCAACGACGTCGACAATCTGACCATGCGAAACCTCATCTCGACGTTTGGCCCTGATGCCCTTCCGGAAGCTTCCAACCGTGGATTCCGACCGCGGTGAGACTTCGTAACGATCGGTAGCTCCGAATGGCTATGCGCCGGGCGATGGATTACCTGGGTGCCACCCGAAGGCTTCAGCCATGAGATCGGTCACGACCGCTTCTCGAAAGTAGAAGAAGTGGTCTGAACCCTTGACCACGTGAAGTTGGCCCGAAACCTGCTCGATGTAGGCTTCCGTCTCAGCCACAGTTGTGAATTGATCCCTGTCGCCGAGGATAAATGTGCGAGGAGCCGCGGGGAGGCGAAGTGGGAGGGTCGGGCTACTCGTTCCGGTAACAGGTGGAGCAATGCCAGCCCACGGAACCGCCGTGTTGGTGTGCGCCATCCAGACCAATGAGGTGGCCGCTCCGAATGACCATCCGCCCAGAAAATATGGTCCTGCTGCTTCCTCGTTGGCCGCCTTCCAGGCCGCGCTGATATCAGCGATTTCCGCCTGACCGTAACCATGGGTTCCGGAGGATTCACCGACGCCTCGAAAGTTGAAGCGGAGGACGGTGAAACCTCGACCGGCGAGCCCCTCGGCTACGTGATTCATGAGCGGGGCTCGCATCGTCCCACCCTGCAACGGGTGGGGGTGACACAGGACTACCGTACCGATCGCTTGGCCGGATGGTCTATCCCAAAGCGATTCAAGTTTCTCGCCGTCGCTCGTGACGAGGGTGTGATCGGCTGAGGTCATCGACCGGTTCTTTCATACTGCCAATTCGACGGATCTCCGATGAGACGCAGTCTGCCCTTTCGGCGTAGGTGTTCGAGGTGAGCCAATGTTTCCTGAATGGCCAGGCGTTGCTGAAGAAAACTGAGGTTGGGTCGGAAGGTCGTCTCCATGACGTGCCAGGCAGTGTCGGGACCGGTGGTGAGGTGATCGATCATGTCTTCAAGGCGGCGATCGTGATGGAGGGAGATCTGATGGGCCCGTTCCGATCCACGCTCGATCTCGGTACCGTGGGCAGGGTGGGTCAGCGAGGTTTCAAGTCGGACGATCCGGTCGATTGAGGCCAGGTAGTCGCCGAGATGGTCTGATTCAGGCCCCGTGTACGGAACGAATGGCGAGATACGGGGAAGGATATGGTCTCCGGAGAACAGTAGGTCAGTCCGGGAGTCGACCAGGCAGATGTGATTTATCTGGTGGCCGGGCGTGTACAGGACCTTCAAGTATCGATCGCCGCCAAGACTGATCCGATCGTCGTCGGCGACGGCATCGGACGGGTTCATGGCGATCCCGTACCAGGGCGGGCGTTCCCAATCTGTGAGAAGCGCTTTTGTGAATTCGGTCGGTGCGCCGTGGGCTCCCGCCGCCGTCGCGAGGGCCGTGGCTCGCAGCGTCCAATCGTTGTAGCGGGGGATCTCGTCGGGAGTGGTCTCGTGCATGACCCACCGGGCTCCGGTCTCTTCGACCAGGGCACCGGCCGCCGCCACATGGTCGACGTGGAGATGCGAGCCGATCAAAGTCGTGAGGTTGCCGCCAATTGTGCCTAAACCGGTCCGAACCGCCGCCAGACCCTCTTCGCTTTCGACCCCGCAGTCAAGCATCGTAAGGCCTTCCTGGCCTTCGAATACGTAACAGTTAACCGACTTGGGTGCGACGAAAGGTAGCGGAGCGGTAATGCGCCAGATCCCGTCCCCCAGATCGGTGACTGTCAATTGTGGGCCAGCGATTCCTTCACGACAAACGTGAGAAGGAGTGTGATGTCAAAGCTGGCGGGTAGCCCCGATGCATCGACCTTGCCCGACATCGAGACGACCTCGAACCGGGTGATCTCACTCACGGACTCCGCGGCCCGGCTGAGGATGGTGCGGATGGCGTCCTCGTAACTGGTCGGTGATCCGCCTGAAAGGGTAACGGTTTTAGTGATGGCGCTCATGATCAGGAGACTAGACGGCGACACGATTCTGGCGCTCCGGTGCGGGGTGTCGGTCGGTCATTGGCGGAGGCGGCGGGGGAGGAGATGAGCAGGGACCTCCGGGATTTGGCGGGAGACAAACAGTTCTCCGCCTGCCCACACAGCCAGGCCAGCGGCCACTAGCGATTGCAGACGAATGGGACGGCGAATGCGCCGACCCTGTTCGGCTGCCCTGATCAGCCGCATCAAGTCCGCGACGGCCTGGGGGCCGAGTGCGGCTGTCCAACGGGAGCGAACGTAAGGATCGGTGAAGAGGATCGGGGCCGGACGCTCGTAGAGGTGCGGCCGGACCCAGGGCCGTGGTTGGGCGGATCGACGAGGACCTGGCGCACCCGGGATTGGTGCGGCGGCTGATGCAGCGAGGTTTTCCTCGGTCCCGGGTACGACAGGTCTCACTGTTACGAAATATCACACAACGTTAACCAATGTCAACTACTATGTTGGCCCGCTCAAATCAACCCTCGCTTTTTCGTACCCCAAAGATGATGACGATCGTGTCGCCGTCTCCGACCAGGCTGCCGGGGGCAGGCCGTTGCCGGACGATGTTGCCGACCTTCTTGGAGTCGCCTGTTTCGACGGTCTGAAAATTGATGAGCAAGGTGATCCCGGTCTCGGCCTGGAAGTTGTTGAACGCCTGTTCGAATTGGCCCTGGTTGAGTCCTTCAAACAGCGGAAGAGGCCGACCCTCGACGGAGATCGAGATGGTGACCGACGATCCCTGAGGCAGGACGGCACCGGCTTCAGGCAGCTGAGCGATGACGGTGCCAGCCGGCTCATTTGATGGCACCTCCTCCACGACTGCGTTGAGGTGCGCGGTACCAATCGCGTCGGTTGCTTCTTCTTCAAGCATGCCCACCACGTCCGGTACGTCGGTCGATGGGGTTCGCAAGTAGGCGGAGATTCCTTCCGGGTCGGGCGGGAACTCCTCGGCCGGTTTGTCAGCGAGGTAGATCTGCATGAACTCTTTCCAGATCGGCGCCGGCACGCTTCCACCGAAGACTCTCGAGTAGGTCTCACCGTGAATCCGGACGTTTGTCAGTGGTATCTGACTGTCCGGAAATCCCACCCAGACGGCCGTCGCTGCCTGGGGGACGAATCCCACAAACCAGGCTTCCCGGTAATTTTGATGGGTACCGGTCTTGCCGCCCTGTGGCCGTCCAATGTTGGCCCGCGGGGCGGTACCGCTCACGGGTACGACTTCGAGTGGTTGGCGGGCGGCAGCGATTACGGCCGCGTCAACCGTTTGAACGCGGTTGATCTCGTGCTGGTAGATGATGCTGCCTGCCGAGTCCGTGATCGATTCGACGAGGTAGCTCTCAGCCCACGAACCATTTGTCGAGAAGTTGGTGAAAGCTGACGCCATCTCAAGTGGGGAAACCGCGCCGACCCCCAGCGTGATGGCGGGAACGGCCGGTAGCTCTGACTTGACGCCCATCCGGTGGGCGACGTCGACGATCTTCTCGGGACCGGTTTCGACGGCGACACCTGCGTATACGACGTTGACCGAGTTGTACGTCGCATCAAACAGTCGCATGAGCCCTGATCCGCCACCGCCCGCATTACTTACGGTCCAAACCTGACCCCCGCCGATATCGAACTTTTTGGGACTCGTGGAGTCCCAAAAAGAATTCAACGAGGTACCCGACTCGAGTGCGGCCACCAGCGTGAACGGCTTGAAGGCCGATCCGGGATTGCGCTTGCCCTGGGTGGCCAGATCAAATTGCTCTTCTCCAAATGGCAACCCGGACGCCATGACCAGGATGGCACCAGTCTTGGAATCCACGGTGGCGATGGCCCCGGTGGGAGCCTTCTCCGTGGGGTCCGCCGGGGTGGGCAGCCAGTTGTGGAGGATGTCGTTGGCAGCTTTCTGGAGGTCAAGATCGATGGTTAGGCGAATACTCAGGCCACCCCCGCCCTCACACTCAACGTCATCGGCCGGGCATCCGAAGATGGCCTGCTTACGTTCGTCGCGGGTAGCTCCCAGGAATTCGAATCCCGGATCATCGAGCAGTCGTCGTTTGACTTCGGCGACGACATGGTCGGCCGGGCTGATAAACGTCTTGGGAGGAGCGATCGACATGTTTTCGGCAATGGCGGTATTGCGCTGGTCCTGCGTGATGAAATCGGCGTCGAGCATTTCGTCGATGACGTTGTTGCGGCGGTTGAGGGTTGTCTCCGGGTTGGAGCGGGGACTGTAGACGGAAGGGTTACGAGGAAGTACGGCCAGTGTGGCGGCTTCGGCAACGGTCAGCTCGTCGAGCTCCTTATCGAAGAACTCGCGGCCGGCGGCTCGGACGCCGTAGGCGCTGGAGCCGAAGTAGACGGAGTTCAGGTAGTACTCCAGGATCTGCTCCTTGGAGTAGCGACGCTCTAACTCAATAGCCGTTACTGCCTCACGCAGCTTGCGCTCATAGGAGACCTCATCACCAACAAAGGTCTTCTTTACGACCTGCTGGGTGATCGTTGATCCACCGCGCTGGGTATCCGAACTCAAATTGTCGATGAAGGCCGACGCGATGGCGCTCCAGTCGACTCCCGAGTGTTGAAAGAAGTCTGCGTCCTCGGCAGCGAGAATCGCATCGATCATGACGTCGGGGATGTCTTCGAAGCGAACCGGTTCTGACACGATGCCATCGTGCAGCTCGGCGAGCAGTGTGCCGTTTGACGCATATACGAGTGACACTCGAGAGAGGTTCGGGAAGTTCAACGCGTCTCCGTCGACTTCGGGGATCACCGCTGATTCCACGTCGACCATCACACTGTGGGCGGTCGTGGCTGCCATGAATGAGAAAAGACCGACCCATGAAGCGGTCAATACGCTGATGGACAGCAGGATGGCCGTTGCGACGAACCACTTGCCGCGCCGCTCGCGCCGCTCTAGCTGATGGATGTTGGTGGTCATACGGATATCCAACGAAAGGGGGTCGGGAAAAGTTGCCGGTAATCTGTAACTTTACAGGGTTGGAGATCTTAGAGCATGTCAAACGAATCCAGGCGCACCAGTAGCGGGATTGAGATCGATGTCCTCTATGGTCCGGATCGCCCCGTCGATCCTGAACGCATCGGGGCACCCGGGGAATACCCGTTCACCAGGGGACCGTATCCCTCAATGTACCGCGGCCGGCACTGGACGATGCGTCAGTACGCGGGGTTCGGTTCTGCGGCGGCAACCAACGAACGTTTTAAAGCCCTGCTGGCGGCCGGTCAAACCGGACTGTCGGTGGCGTTCGATCTACCGACACAGATGGGCTACGACTCGGACCATCCAATGGCAGCCGGCGAGGTCGGGAAGGTCGGGGTCGCGATTGACACACTTGACGACCTTCGGGTGCTTTTTGATGAACTTCCCCTCGATCGAGTGAGCACCTCGATGACCATCAACTCGACCGCCGCCATCTTGCTCGTCGGCTATCAGTTGGTGGCCGCCGAGCGCGGCATCGACGCATCATTGCTGAGGGGGACGATTCAAAACGACATTCTCAAAGAATATATCGCCAGGGGCACGTACATCTTTCCGCCCCGACCATCGATGCGGGTCATCACCGACTTGTTTGCATACTGTGCGGATGAGATTCCTGGCTGGAATACCATCTCGATTTCCGGGTATCACATTCGAGAAGCCGGGTCAACGGCGGCCCAGGAGTTGGCGTTCACTCTCACGAACGGCCTCGCGTACGTCGAAGCTGCAATTGAGGCCGGTCTCGATGTCGACGATTTCGCTCCCAGGTTGTCGTTCTTCTGGAATAGCCACAATGACTTTTTTGAAGAAGTAGCCAAGTTTCGGGCCGCCCGCCGGATCTGGGCGGCGCTCATGCGTGATCGGATCGGAGCCCGATCGTCAGACGCCTGGCGAATGCGTTTTCACACCCAAACCGCCGGAAGTACGTTGACCGCCCAACAACCGCTGAACAATGTTGTTCGAACCACCGTGCAGGCCATGGCGGCGGTCCTGGGTGGCACCCAGTCTCTTCACACGAACGCCTTTGACGAAGCGCTCGGACTTCCCACCGAGGCGTCGGCAACGGTTGCCCTACGCACGCAGCAAATTCTGGCCAACGAGTCGGGGATCACCGGTACTGTCGATCCACTGGCAGGATCCTATTTTGTCGAGACCCTGACCGACCAGTTGGAGGCTGCCGCCTGGGAACTCATCAGCGTGATCGACGGGGCGGGGGGAGCGGTGGCGGCCGTCGAACAGGGAGTACAGACCGCCTACATCGAGCAGGCATCCTATGAGGCGGCCAGAAGACTGGAGGCGGGCAACGATCTCGTGGTTGGGGTCAACGTATTTCAAGTTGATGAGACTGCAGAGTTCGACAGCCAGTTGGTGGATCCCCGACTCGAAAGCGATCAGAAGATTGCGCTTCGAGAACATCGGCTACGCCGACAGGACGAAGTTGTCCAGGCACGGCTGGCCGATCTCGTGGCGGTCGCCACCGGCCCGACCAACGTCGTGCCCGCCATACGAGACGCATTCGGAGCAGGCGCCACGCTCGGCGAGATTTCCGATGCCTTGCGCTCGGTCTTCGGGGTGTTCGGGGAATAGGAGGCAACCTCGGCGGGGGATGGTCGGCTATTGGTTGCCTGGCCAATTCGGCTCTAGCCTGAACCTCCCTAGTGAAGAGGATCCGTGGCAGGCGACAATCCCATACGTTTTTTGATCATCGGTGGCGGACCGGCCGGAACGATGGCTGCCACCGTGGCTGCTTCCCTCGGCGCCGAGGTCACTCTGGTTGAGTCGTCGATCATCGGTGGGGCCGCTCACCTCTGGGACTGCATCCCTTCAAAGACCATGGTGGCTTCCTCGATCCGGATGAACTCGATACGTAATGCCGAGAAGCTTGGCTTTGCGGCCGACCAAAGCCCGGTCGATCTCCGGCGCCTGTCTGCTCGCATGGATCGTATCGCCACGGACCTGTCCGAGAACACATCTGAAGTTCTCGAAGACCAAGGAGTGAGACTCATTCATGGCCGGGGACGTTTCACCGGTCCAAACTCGGCTATCGCCAGCACGGACGACGGCGAAATCGAGCTCGCCTTCGACATCGCTCTTATTTCCACCGGCTCGGCACCCCGGGTACCGGACTGGGCGACCGTCGATGGAAAACGAATACTGACGACTCGCGACGCCTATCACCTTGGCGATATCCCTGAGCATATGATCGTCGTCGGATCCGGGGTAACCGGGGTGGAGTTCGTGAGCATTTTTGCATCCATGGGCGCCAAGGTGAGCCTTTTGGTGAGCCGCCAGCAAGTGCTGCCCTACCGCGACGCCGAAGTGGCCGCCGCCCTCGAGGAGGACTTCCTCGAGCGCGGGGTTCGGCTCCTCAAAGGTGCCAGAGCCATCGCAGCCGAAGTTTCCGATTCGGGCGTTGTGATCACCGCCGATGACGGTCGGACGGTGGCTGGTTCACACGCACTTCTGGCGATCGGTAGCGTCCCGCTGACCAGCGGGCTTGACCTCGCGGCGGCCGGGGTTGAAACCGATCATGGGTATGTCCCTGTCGACGAGTTCCAGAGAACCAACGTTCCTCACATTTACGCGGCTGGAGATGTCACCGGGAAGTTGCCTTTATCGTCGGTTGCGTCGATGCAGGGGCGAAAACTCGCCAAGCACGCCCTCGGGTTTCAGGTCAAACCGATCGATTACTCGAAGGTAGCTCAAGCTATCTTTGCGGAGCCGGAGATTGCCTCCGTCGGTCTCGAGGAGGCGGATGTCGCGGCGGCCGGCCGGCGGATAAGGAGCACGAAGGTGCCCTTTGCGTCGAACAGCCGATCCGTCATTCAGGGGCAGGAACGCGGGTTCGTAAAGCTCTATTCCGACCCGGCTACGCATGAAGTCCTCGGTGGGACCATCGTTGGTCACCGGGCATCGGAGCTGATTGGAATCCTGGCACTGGCGGTGCAAGGTCGGCTGCATGTCGAGACGCTCGTCGAGACGTTGATGGTTCATCCGTCGCTATCGGAAAGCCTCACCGAGGCGGCGGACTGAGCGTCGCCAGGCGAACCCTGATGCCCTACCGGACGATGGCGATAACCTGGCCGGGGGTAACGGTGTCTCCGGCTTGAGCTCGTAGCTCAACGACTTCTCCCGAGATCGGCGACTTGACCTCGTTCTCCATTTTCATGGCTTCCAGCACACAGATGGTGGCGCCCTCATGGACCCGATCACCGGCCGCCACACTGACTTTTACGATTGTGCCTTGCATAGGAGCCGCAATGACTCCGGCGTCAATAGACGTGTTGCCTTCGGATCGGGTCAGTTTGGGTGATCGTCGACGCGCCGAGGGCCGCCGATCAGAACTGGCGATCCGGGCCTCGGGGGCCCAGAAGGTAACGTCGAATCTGCGACCGCCCACCTCCACAGTCATCGTGCGCTGGCTCGTCGCCTCTTCTGAGGGCAACGTTCCGGAAACGGTTTGCCTGCCAGAGAAGTTGAGTTCTTGCTCGACGAATTTGGTGGTGTGTTTGCCTGCAATGAACGTGGGATGGTCCAGGATTTGGCGATGGGCCGGAATCGTCGTAGCTAGGCCACTGATGGTGTATTCGGACAGGACCCCCCGCGCCCTGGCAAGAGCCTCGTCGCGGGTCGCCCCCCAGACGATAAGTTTTGCGATGAGGTTGTCGTAATACTGAGTGACCCGGGTGCCGGCCGTGACCCATCCATCAACCCTGACACCAAAACCGGCCGGTTCCCGATATTCAACGATCTGACCCGGGCTCGGCAAGAACCCGGCGGCCGGGTCCTCTGCATTGATCCGAAACTCGATGGCGTGGCCACGGGGGGTGATCTCTCCGATGTCGAGGCTTTCGCCTGACGCAATCCGAAGTTGAGCGTGAACCATGTCGATGCCGGTAACGGCTTCGGTCACCGTGTGCTCGACCTGCAACCGGGTGTTCATTTCCAGAAAGTAGAGCGAGCCGTCTTCATCCATGAGGAATTCCACGGTTCCGGCGTTCCGGTAGTCGCAGGCGTCGGCGACCAGTCGAGCGGCGGTGGCCAATTCGGTCCGCTGGGCATCGGTCATACCGAACGCAGGCGTTTCCTCGATGAGTTTCTGATGACGACGCTGCACCGAGCAATCACGCTCGCCGAGAAAATGAGTGATGCCGTCTGCGTCGGTCAGGATCTGGGCTTCGATGTGCCGGGGCCGCGCCAGGTATTTTTCGACATACACGGCGGGATCTCCGAAGTAGGCGTCGGCTTCCCGCCGGGCCCCGTCGAACGCCTCTTCGAGTTGTTCGGCCGATTGCACGACACGGAGACCTTTTCCGCCCCCGCCATGGGCCGCTTTGATAGCCACCGGATAGCCAAACTCGGCGGCCGCCGCCGCGGCGTCATCGACTGACGTGAGTGGTTCGAGTGTGCCAGGAACCGACTTGACGCCGGCCGCCGCCACGGCCATGCGTGAAGCGATCTTGTCACCCATTGTCTTGATTGCGGAAGGAGGCGGTCCAACCCAGATGAGCCCGGCATCAAGAACTGCCTGAGCAAATTCGCCGTTCTCGGAGAGGAACCCGTATCCCGGATGAATGCCAGCCGCATTCGATTCTTTGGCAACCCGCAGGATCTGCGGGCCGTTCAGATACGACTCAGCGGCCGGTGCCGGTCCGATTGCCCAGGCTTCATCGGCGAGTTGCACGTGCGGAGCATCTCGATCCAGGTCCGAATAGACGGCAATCGTGCGCACGCCGAGGTCCCTGGCGCTGCGGATTACTCGGACGGCGATTTCGCCGCGATTGGCGACCAGGACGGATTCGATCACAGTGGAATGTTCCCATGCTTTTTCGGGGGCAGTGTTTGGCGCTTGTTTCTGAGCATATCGAGCGCTCTGATCAGTCGGACTCTTGTGTCGCGTGGTTCGATCACATCGTCGACCAATCCGAGCTCTGCGGCTCTATACGGATTGTTGAAGGTGTGCTCGTACTCATCGATGAGTTCCTTACGTCGCACCTCAAGATCTTTTGCCTCGCTCAGGGTCTTGCGATGAATGATGTTAACGGCTCCGGGGGCGCCCATGACCGCGATTTGAGCTGACGGCCATGCATACACCATGTCGGCACCGATGCCGCGAGCATTCATGACGAGGTACGCCCCGCCGTATGACTTGCGAGTAATGATCGTGATGCGAGGAACGGTTGCCTCACAATACGCATACAGCAGCTTTGCTCCATGGCGAATGATGCCGCCGTGTTCTTGTTCGACGCCTGGCATGAATCCGGGCACGTCCACGAACGTCACGAGCGGAATGTTGAATGCGTCGCAGAACCGAACAAATCGGGCGCTTTTCTCAGACGCGCTGATATCGAGCGTTCCCGCCATGGTGTTTGGTTGGTTGCCGACCACGCCGACGGTGTAGCCGTCGAGCCTGGCCAGGCCGGTGACGATGTTCCTGGCGAACAATTCATGGACCTGATAGAACTCGCCGTCGTCGACTACTGCTTCGATGAGGTCGACCATGTTGTATGGCTGATTGGGAGAATCGGGAATGATCGCGTCGAGGAGATCGATCGTCCGATCCGGCGAGTCGCCAGGAGCGAAGAACGGCGGAACCTCCATGTTGTTTTGCGGCAGGAAACTGACGAGGTAGCGAACCTCATCGAGTGCTTCCTCCTCAGACGCGCAAACGAAGTGCGTCACACCCGAAATGGAGGCGTGGGCATGGGCGCCTCCGAGTTCTTCCATGGAGACATCCTCGCCCGTAACCGTCTTGATCACTTCAGGTCCGGTGATGAACAGATGGGAAGTTCCTTCGACCTGGAAAATGAAGTCGGTGATGGCTGGCGAGTAGACCGCTCCGCCGGCGCATGGGCCCATGATGACGGAGATCTGCGGAATGACCCCGGAGGCGCGGACGTTTTTGAAAAATATCCGGCCATAGCCGTCGAGCGCGTCGACGCCTTCCTGGATCCTGGCTCCGCCCGAATCCTTGAGGCCGATGACCGGGGCACCCACCTCCATGGCCATGTCGAGAACCTTGCAGATCTTCTCGGAGACTGCCTGACCGAGCGAACCACCGAATACGGTGAAGTCCTCGGCAAACACGAAAACTGTCCGTCCGTCGATCGTTCCCCATCCGGTGATGACCGCATCGCCGGGTGGACGCTGATCTTCGAGCCCGAACCCGGATGCCTGATGGCGCACGAACATGTCGATCTCTTCGAATGAGCCTTTGTCGAGCAAGAGTCCTAGGCGCTCGCGGGCGGTTAGTTTGCCCTGGTCATGCTGGCGGTCAACGGCGCGCTGGCTGCCCGAGTGCTGGGCTTGTTCGCGCAACATCCGGAGTCGCTCGATGTGTTGTTCGGTGCCCAACGCTAACTCCCGGGGTTTAGGGTTCTGTTCACTCACTTCGACTCGCGAGGTCTCTGGTTGGATACACCCTACGTTTTCGAATGGATTGAGGAAACTACCTCGACTCAAGATGAGGCGCGTCGTCTCTTCGACGGATCACCCGTGGTGATTGCTGCGGCTCGCCAAACTCGTGGCCGGGGGCGGAATGATCGGACGTGGGAGAACGCGCCGCGTGCCATTGCGGTTTCCGTCTGTTGGGCGCCAGGGTGGGAGCCATCGACATTCGGACGGCTCCCGCTGGTGGCGGGGTTGGCGGCGACCGATGTGATTGACGCCAGGCTGAAGTGGCCCAATGACCTGGTGAATGCCGCCGGGCACAAAGTCGGAGGCATTTTGGCTGAAGCAGTTGGACCGGTTGTCACGATCGGGTTCGGGCTGAACCTCTATTGGCCAGAACCTCCTGATGGATATGGAGCCGTCTATAGGGAGGATCCCGGTCGATGTGAGAGCCTGGCCGCCGCATTTGGGTCCCAACTCTTGATGAGGGCTGATGCGGGGAGCGAGCACTGGGATCGGGCGGCATACCTGGAGCGCTGTGTGACGATCGACAACCTCATTACCTGGAGACCGGGTGGTGCCGGCCGAGCGGTCGGTGTTGGCCAGGGTGGCGAACTCATGGTTGAAACCAGCGATGGTATTCGATCGCTCGTGACGGGTGAGGTCTGGGAGGTCCGCTCCAGCCCGTCATAGGTTGGATGGTGTCCCCGATTCGACCGACTACTCTTCCCGATGCACACCAAGGAGACGGCGTGGCGGTTCTTCCTCATGAGGGCACCTACAACATCCTGTTTCATTCCTATGCCATCCCGGTCGGGAGCGGGTTCAGAAGCGGGTACCTGGCGCGCCCCGACCAGGTCGGAAAATACCCGGCAGTAATTGTCCTTCCCGGCATTTTCGGTCTGCAGTCTTTCGAGAAGGATTGGGTCCGTCAACTGGCCCGTCACGGGTTTGTGGCAATCTCGTTTGACCCGTACCCATCGCCACTGCCATCAGAATCAACCCTCGACGAAGCGGTGTCGGCGTACAGTGCCCTGGACGATCGCAGAGCTCTCACGGACATCGATCGAGCCATCGATTTCGCGGTCGGAGGCGCTTCTGATTTTACGGTCAGCGGACCGGTCGGCATGGTCGGAGTTGACACGGGTGGGCGTTTTGGACTCCTGTATGCCGCTGATCGACATCGTCTCGCCGGCCTGGTTGTCATTCATGCCCCGTTGGCCGGGGATGAGCAGAGAATGCTTACAGTCAGGGATGCCCTTGAGCGGATTCTGATCCCGGTGCTCGGCCTGTATGGCGCCAACGACGAACACATTCCCTCCGAAGGTGTCGACGTCGCCGCCGACCTCAACCCGTCGGGACAATGGATTGTCTACGAGGCGGCCGGACACGGCTTCATGGATCCCGACTCCGATTCGTTTCAGTCGGGCGCGGCTTCTGATGCCTCTTCACGTATACCGAAGTTCCTGTCCGCCAGCCTCCCGCATCCCGAACCTAGTGACTACTGATGAGTGTGGGACCACACGTCGCTTCCGTCGATAGCCTGAACTGTCATGGCTAAGAAGCCCGACAAATGGATCTGGGTCAAGCGAAGTGTCATCACGACTCTGATCCTTGCAAACCTCATGGTTGGGTACGCGCTGTGGCAGGTCAATCAGGTGTCGGATCAGCTGGCGAACTTCACCACCGTGCCGCAGCTCGACGAAATACTGACCGAATCTCCAGCCGACCCGGGTGACCCGATCACGTTTTTGATGCTCGGGTCGGACTCCCGCGAGAATTTGCCGGACGATTGGGGCGGTGACTTCGGAGATTTCAAGGGCCAACGCGCCGACGTCATCATGCTCGTCAGGGCGTTCCCTGATTCCGGTTCGGTCCAGCTTCTCAGCCTCCCTCGTGACCTACGCGTAGATGTCGACGGGTACGGGGTTCAGAAGGTGAACGCCGCCTATGCATTCGGTGGCGCGTCACTCATGCTGTCGACGGTTCAGGCAGAGCTGGGGATCCCGATCCACCACTATGTCGAGATCGACTTTGTCGGTTTTGCCGGTCTCGTCGACAAGCTTGGCGGGCTGACCGTCACCTTCCCGTATCCGGCCCGCGACCTGAAGAGCAAACTCTCGGTTGAGGCGGGAACACAGAATCTCGACGGGCGGATGGCCTTGGCGTACGCCCGGTCACGGTCTTATCAGGAATTACGCGATGGACAGTGGGTCAGCGCAGACGCCAATGATATCGGCAGGACCAAACGACAACAGCAGTTGCTTGGGGGGATTCTCGGTCAGCTCAAGAAGCCGTCAAATGTCGTAGGCGTTCAGTCTCTCGTCGCCGAGCTAGCCCAGTTCATGGTGGTCGATCCGAACTTCAGCGAGCTGGATCTCGTCTCACTCGCCTTCGCTTTTCGGACCTTTGGGACCGACAACATTTCGGCGGCCACTCTGCCAACCCACACCGAGATCATCGACGGGCTCTATTACGAGATCCGCGATGAGCCGGCTGCAACCGACGCCCTATCGGCCTTCGAGCAAGTGACCCCCCAGGCGGCCGAAGCGATTCCGACCACGACCATGCCCCAGATTCTGACCATTGAAGTGGCCAACGGCAACGGCACCCTTGGAGCAGCTACTCGCTGGGCGGGCGCCCTCGCCGATATGGGCTTTGAGGTGGTGTCGGTCGTTGACTATGACACGTTCGCTGTCCCCGTTACCCAGATTGTGAGCCCGATTGGATCGGGGTACGGAGAACTCGTCTTTCAACGGCTCGGGTTCGGAGAAGTTGTCGAAGGGACCCCTGGCACCTCCGATGTCCTCATCATCCTCGGAGCCGACTCGCTCAATCAACCCGGCTAACTTGGTTCGGACACTCAGGGGGTGCTGATGCGAGTAGCCGTGATCGGAGCAGGATACGTGGGTCTGGTACAGGCCGTCGGTCTCGCTCACCTCGGTAACCAGGTGACCCTCGCAGAACGGGATCCGGCCCGCGTTGTCGAGATTCAGGAGGGTCGATCTCCGATCTTCGAGCCGGGGCTCCCCGAACTCTTGAGCGCCACCCTCGCCGACGGGTCGCTGCTCGTTACCGATTCGAATCAGGAGGCCGTCAAGGACGCTCAGATTGTGTTTCTGGCACTGCCGACCCCCCAGGGCGATGACGGGGAGGCCGACGTGTCGGCGATTTATTCCGTTGCCGACGAACTCGCCGCCGTTTTGCCGCAGGACTGCTTGGTCGTCACCAAATCAACGGTGCCTGTCGGGACCAATCTGGAAGTCGGAATCAGGACCGGACGGCCCGTGGCGTCGAACCCCGAGTTTCTGCGCGAGGGGAGTGCGGTGACGGATTTCATGAAGCCCGACCGTATCGTCATTGGTACCGATGATCGACGCAACGTCGATCAGTTGATCGAACTGTATCGATCGATCGACGCCCCAATCCTGGTGACCGACCTCACTTCGGCCGAGGTCATCAAGTACGCAGCCAATGGCTATTTGGCCGCCAGGGTCACCTATGCGAATGCAATGGCCAATGTGTGCGAGGCGGTAGGGGCCGATGTGCGCGACGTCTTGCTCGGGATTGGCTACGACCACCGCATCGGGTTCTCGTTCATGCGTCCCGGTCCCGGGTTTGGTGGTTCATGCTTTCCCAAGGACACCCGAGCGCTCGTTCGTTTGGCAGCGGACGCCGGCTACGACTTTTCGCTCATGTCTGGCGTGATTGCAACCAATGAAGAACAATTCGCCAGAACGGTTACGAAAGTCCGGGATGCGGCCGGCGGCAACCTCTCTGGAGCGAGAGTGGCGGTGTGGGGATTGGCGTTCAAGGCCGGGACCGATGACATCCGAGAGAGTCCCGCCATTCGAGTAATCAACCAGTTGATGGAAGCCGGGGCTGACGTCATCGCGTTTGATCCCCAGGCGTCCGTGCCGGGTATCCCCGAAGGGGGTGATGCTATGTCGACCATCAAGGGGGCTGACGTTTTACTCATCGCTACCGAATGGCCTGAGTTCCAGCGCCATGACCTGCGGGCCGTCGCCGCCCAAATGCGTGGCTCGGCCATTGTCGACGCCCGTAACCTTCTGGATCCGGTTGCAGTGAGAGCAGTCGGACTCTCGTACGTCGGGGTGGGTCGGTGACGGTCGGTTTGGAACCTGGACGGGCGCTGGTTACCGGTGGGGCGGGCTTCCTGGGCTGCCATTTGGTAAGGCGCCTCAATGCGGATGGCTGGGACGTCACGGTGCTCGATGATTTCTCGTCTCCATCGCCCGCCGCAGCCGGCCTTCCCGCCACCGTGGTGGAAGGGTCTGTAGTGTCACCGCCATTGCTGGGGCAGCCGTTCCAATTGATCTGCCATTTGGCCTCGCCGGCGTCTCCACCCCGGTATCTGTTGGATCCGGTCGGGACGCTACGCACGGCAGCCGAAGGGACTCGACAGATGCTTGATCTGGCCGCCGAATCGGGTGCCCACTTTCTGTTTACGTCAACGTCTGAGGTCTACGGTGATCCCGAAGTTCATCCTCAGGCCGAGAGCTACCCGGGCTCTGTCGACGTTCGGGGACCGCGCGCTTGCTACGACGAGGGCAAACGATATGCCGAAGCTCTCGTCTATGCCTACCGGAGATCGGGACGGCATACGAGATCGTCCGTGGTTCGGCTCTTCAACACCTATGGACCGGGAATGAATCCTGAAGACGGCCGTGTCGTGACCGCGTTCATCTCGGCGGCGTTGGCGGGCAAGCCGTTGCCGCTATTCGGCGACGGATCCCAGACTCGGTCGTTTTGTTACGTCGACGACGTTGTCGATTGTTTGAAGATCATTGTCGACCGACAATTACCCGGACCCTTGAACCTCGGAAATGATGTCGAGATCAGCATGCTTGAATTGGCCGATGCCGTGCAAGAATTGCTCGGCCAGTCAGGACGAATCTTTCTGCCGCTTCCCGATGGTGACCCTAAAGTCCGGAGACCTGACTTGCGTGCTATTCATGATGCGACCGGATGGCGAGCCACCACGGATCTTGCCTTCGGTCTGGAAAGAACCGTCGAGTATCTGAGAGACCAGACATGACCTATTCCAAACTGACGGTAATTATCCCGGTTTTCAACGAGCGGCGTACGATCGCCGAGGCGATCCGGCGCGCTCGCGCGGATCTCCTGCCGGTCGATCGGGAGCTGATCGTCGTTGATGACGGTTCGACCGATGGTACCCAGGAGGTCGTACGTCAGTTGGTGGACTCGACCGTTCGTTTCATCGAGCAGCCGTCCAATCAGGGAAAAGGGGCGGCGGTTCGGAGAGGGATCGAAGCGGCCACCGGCGATGTGTTGGTCATTTACGATGCCGATCTGGAATACGATCCACGTGATTGGGCGGCCATGCTTCGGCCGCTTAACGAGGGATTGGCCAAAGTGGTTTACGGGTCGAGATTCACCGGTGAGCGTCGCAACATGATGTTCTGGCATTGGGTCGGGAATCGTTTCTTGAGCCTGGTGACCAATGTCCTCTACAACACCACGATCTCAGACATGGAGACATGTTCAAAAATGATTGATACAAAAGTGGCTCAGGGTCTGGTTTTGACCTCGAACCGCTTTGACATCGAACCAGAGATTACGGCCAAGCTTCTCCGGTCCGGCCATCGCATCTGGGAAGTTCCGATTACGTACGCTGGTCGCGAAGTCGACGAAGGCAAGAAGATCAGCTGGAAAGACGGCCTCCCGGCGTTGGTCGCCCTGGTGAAATGGCGGTTCGTGCCGAGACGTCATTGGAGCCGGTCAGAATGAGAGCGGTTGTAACAGGCGGAGCCGGGTTTATCGGGTCGCATCTTGTTGACAGGCTCGTCAATGAAGGCGACGAAGTCCTGGTCATTGATGACCTGTCGTCCGGCCATCTCGACAATCTGAAGTCCGCTCGTGAATTCGGCAGCGTGAAAGTCCACACGATGGATATTCTTGATCGTGACCTCGGCGTGGTCCTGGGGCGGTTCCGACCCGACACGGTGTTCCATCTTGCCGCCCAGGCCTCGGTGTCCGTATCCATGGCAGACCCGATGTACGACGCTCAGGTCAATGTACTGGGGACGATTTCGGTGCTCGAGGCCTGCCGCCGATCCGGGGCAGGGAGGATTGTGTTTGCCTCATCGGGAGGTGCTCTTGCCGGGCCTGGTTCGGTAATCCCTACGAAGGAGACGCAGAAGCCTCGTCCGATCTCGCCGTATGGCGTCGCCAAGTTGGCGGCGAGCGAGTATTTGGCCATGTATCAGCGAACCTATGGGCTCGACCATGTGGTGATCGCTCCAGCGAACGTCTACGGACCAAGGCAGAGGGCCCACGCCGAGGGCGGTGTGGTGGCCATCTTCGTTGAGACGTTGCTGGCGGGAAGACCAGGAACCATTTTCGGAGGGGGCGGCCAAACCCGCGATTTTGTCTTTGTGGCAGATGTGGCAGACGCCTTCTTCAGGGCGAGTCGAACCACGAATGTCGGGCGGACGTATCACATCGGTACCGGCACGGAAACGAGTATCTCGGATTTGTATGGCCTCATTGCCAAGGCAACCGGTGGTCCGGCCACACCGATCTTCGAAGCTGCCAAACCGGGAGATATCGAGAGATCGGCTCTTGACGCATCGGCAGCCGTGCGAGGCCTTGATTGGGCCCCATGGACGGCGGTTGTCGAAGGAGTAGCCGAGACGGTTCGCTCGTACCGTTAGCGGAATAGGTCTTCGTCCGGCGGTCGAACGAGGTCGACGGCCCGTCCCTCACCGCGGAGGTTGAGTCCACGCACCACGGCCACGGGAGTGCCGGTCGCCTTGCCCATGACCAGATCCGCGGCCGCAGCGATCTCATCGACGGCGGCTACCTCGGTCACCTCGAGAACCGAACCAAACGTGTCTGAAGTTCCCCGGTAATCGATCAGGGCTGGTAGCCCGGAGATGCCGATGGCCACGTCGGTCAACCCGCGTCTCCAGGGCCGCCCGAACGTGTCCGTGATGATCACTCCGAGCGAAGTGCCGGTCGCCCGTTCAAGGCGGTGCCGGATGCGGTGGGCGCTGGCATCGGGATCCCTCGGGAGGAGAACGACGTTCCCTGGTTCGACGTTCGAACGGTCAACGCCCGCATTGGCGCAGATGAACCCGTGCCTGGTTATCGAAATGATCAGCTCTCCGCGCCGGCGGACGATCCCGGCCGATTCGGTTTCAACAATGGCCTTGCGAGCTTCGTCGGTGGCTGCTGCCAGTACAGATCCCTCAGCCTTGGACACGATTTTGTGAGTGACAACCACGATATCGGCATTCTCGAGGGGACGGGGAAGTGCTGCCAGGATCAGATCGGCGACTTCGTCGCCGGCCTTGACTTCCCCGATGCCGGGCACCCCAAAAATCTCGAGGTTCACAGCACCTCGATCAGCCACTCGGCAAAGTTGACAGAAGCTTCCATGGTTGCCAAGCGGGTGTTGCGGACGTGTACCCTCGCCCCGAGAGCGGTCAGGTGGCCCCGGTCAGTTGCATCTTGCTGGTCGATGACGAGTTCGTTGATGAGCCCACCGTAGGCGGCGAGAACCCCCTCATTGCCCGGCGGCAATCCGAGCGAAACCAGCACACGGTCGGCCGGACCCTTGAGGGCCTTCCCCCCGATCAAGGGACTCACCGCGATCACTCGCGGTCGGTCGATGATGGCATCGGATATACCCGCGACGGCGAGGATCGGCCAGATCGAAAGCGGAGGGTTGCTCGGGCCGATGACGATGGCGTCGGCGTTGGTGATGGCCGAGATCACGCCTGGGGCAGGCGTAGCGAGGTTGGCGCCGGCGAATCTCAGATCGACTACTTCGTCTTCGTGCCCGCGCGTGACGAAGTATTCCCGAAATGACAGCCAGTCACCGTCAGCGGTGAGGATCTCGGTGCGGAGCGAGTCGTCGGTGGCCGGCAGGATGGTCGCTTCGATGCTGAGCACCTCAGCCATTCGTCCGATGATTTCCGAGAGCGGGATCCCGCGATGGAGTTCGATGGTGCGGAACAGCTTGGCGGCGATATCGCGATCGCCGATCCGCATGGCCGTGTTGATCCCGAAGTCCTCAAGTCGGTTCATGACCGCAAATGAGTCGTAGGCAAGTCCGAAGCCGGCCTCTGATTCGGAGCCGACGATGGTGTACATAACGGTGTCGAGATCTGGAGATACTGCCAGTCCGTAATCGGTGTCGTCGTCACCCACGTTTACGACCACGGTGAGGTCGACCCCGGGGGCGCGAGCCAATCCACGCGCAAGTCGCGCCCCTCCGACTCCACCCGATAACATGACGATATTCATGGCGTGGCCTTTGGTTGATTGGTCGGCAATCTAGTCTCCCCACCCGGCCAGATTGCCTAGGCGCGCAGACAACGACACAATGGATCAGATGGCAACAGCAAATCTCACCTCACTCGCGACCGTGGCTGTCGCCGTCTACGCCTCTGATGCGTCGAGGGTTCGTAGCATTCTGAAGACCACGGCGATCGGCGAGGTCGCCGAACGGTTCGTTATCGGTGGCGGAACCCCCAGCCAGCAAGCAGCTACTGAGGCTTCCGCGCACTGGGTGAAGACGACGACTGAGCTCATCGAGCAGTTGACACCGGATATCAGCCACGTGTGGCTGATCCATGACGATGCCGTACCGAGGCCCGATGCCCTTCGGGCCCTCGTCCAGGCCGCCGAACAGATCGATGCTTCGCTGGT
>JAENVV010000184.1 GCA_016650365.1 Acidimicrobiia bacterium | reverse complement strand
GCGCCAACGACAGACGACGCCGTAGCCAGCACCCCGATCTGCCAGCGCGCGACGCCGAATTCGGTGATCAGACTCGAGGCAAGCACAGCTGCGATGACGAGTGGAAAAGTGGAGGCTCCCATCACTCCGGCCATGATTGAACTGAGGGTCAGGTGCCGCCGCATGGGACAGGACGCTACCTGCTCTGGCCAGGTCGCGACGTTCTATGCTGGGTAGCGGAAAGGCCCACCATGAAATTCCTGCGCGATGCTCCGAACTATGACCTGACCTACAGCGACGTATTCATGGTGCCCGGGTCCACCACTTCTGGAAGTCGGTTGGATGTAGACCTTGCGACCCCTGACGGGGTGGGAACTTCGATTCCGGTGGTCGTGGCGAATATGAACGCGGTAGCCGGCCGGAGAATGGCCGAAACCGTGGCCCGGCGGGGCGGCATCGCCGTCCTCCCCCAGGATGCCCCACGCCAGGTGCTCGCAGCACTCATCGACGGTGTCAAAGCTGCCCACCCGATCTATGACACCCCGATAACCCTCAATCCGAATTCGACGGTCTCAGAAGCGATGTCGCTGGTCTACAAGCGTGCCCACGGAGCGGTGGTGGTTGTCGAAGGGGACACCCCGGTTGGCATTTTCACGCCGACGGATGCCCAGGGCGTTGACCGCTTTGCCCCTCTGGCCGAGGTCATGCATAGCGATCTGGTCGTGGTCGAAGCCGGGACGGCTTTAGAGGACATCTTTGACATGCTGAGCCACGAGCGACTCACGACCGCCCCGGTCGTGGAAGGTGGCAAATTGGTCGGGGCCATCACCCGGAAAGGCGCGTTGCGGGCCGGGCTGTACCGGGCGGCTCTCGACACCGAGGGCCGATTGATGGTCGCTGCCGCAGTGGGGATCAACGGCGATCCGGCCGAGCGGGCTGCCCAGGCTTTGGAACTCGGCGCCGACCTCATCGTGGTTGACACGGCTCACGGTCATCAGAGCAAGATGATTGAAGCAATACGACGCGTACGATCCGCCATCGGCTCGACCATCCTCGTTGCTGGCAACGTGGTCACCGCCGCTGGAGTGAGTGATCTGGCTGCCGCCGGCGCCGACATCATCAAGGTGGGGGTCGGTCCGGGTGCGATGTGTACGACCCGGATGATGACAGGAGTCGGTCGGCCTCAATTCTCGGCCGTGCTCGAATGTGCCGCAGAGGCGAGCGCCCTTGGCAAGACGATCTGGGCCGATGGCGGCGTCCGTTACCCGCGCGATGTGGCGTTGGCACTGGCGGCGGGAAGCGCGTCGGTCATGATTGGATCATGGTTTGCAGGTACCTATGAGGCCTCTGCCGACCTGCAGTTTGATGAAGCCGGTCGGATGTTCAAGTCGAACTATGGGATGGCCTCGGCCAGGGCGGTTCAACTAAGGACCAAGGGGGACTCTGAATTCGACCGGGCGCGCAAAAGCCTCTTTGAGGAGGGAATCTCCACGAGTCGGATGTACATTGATCCAGAGAGTCCCAGCGTCGAGGACCTCATCGACCAGATCACGGCCGGAGTCCGCAGTTCCTGTACCTATGCCGGCGCCCGAACCATTTCCGAATTCGCCGAGCGGGCGGTCATCGGCGTCCAATCATTGGCAGGGTTTCAGGAAGGCCGCGCCACCGCCTCGACCTGGCTCTAGGCGTTCGAAATCGTTCAGGAGGCGGTTAGGTCAAGGGGGCGTAGCCGATGAGGCCGAGTGCCGCGATGATCAACGCCACTCCGGCGATCTGAACGAAGCTGAGCCGCTCCTTCAGCAAGACACGACCGAGCCCAACCGTTACAGCCGGGTACAGGGACGAGATAACCCCCGTGATGGACAGCAGCCCGATCTGGCTGGCCAACAGGAAAAAGATGTTGGCCAGCATGTCGATGAACCCGGACGCGTACGCCCATCGGGCCGCCGCCGGCGGTGCTCCCGGCTGATCGCGTTTGGCCAGGAGAATCGTGCCGAGGACCACGATGGCGGTCAGTTTGGCCGGGATGAGCGGCCAGAGCCCCGCTGCTTCGTCGATCTGAGCGATGAACGCGAAGAACGCGCCGAAGCCAAGTCCCGCCAGGGCAGCCATGACCAGTGTGGACCGGGCCGGTCGGTGTTCAGGCGCCCTGTCAAAGCCGGAGACGAGCGGAACGGCAATGAGGCCAAACGCCGCCCCGGTCAGTGCGAGCGCCGAGGGCCGCTCCCCGGCGAGCAAGCCGACCGAGAACGGCACGATGGCTCCGACGAACGCGGTCAACGGCGACACGGCAGCCATGGGTCCGACGGCCAGGGCTTTGAAAAGGAACACGAGGCCCAGCATGCCGGCCAGTCCGGAGCCGGCGCCGTACAGCGTGTCTCGGAGCGTGATTTCGCCGCCCATGATCAGCCAACCAGCCGTGGCAAGAGCGAGCGCCGTCAGGGCCGCCCGAAAAGTCACTCTGGTAGCAGCCATTTGTTTGGATGCGTACCCACCGAAGAAGTCTGAGAACCCGAAACTGATCGCCGACGCCAGGGCGAGCAGCGCACTCATTTCAGGTCGTCTGGCAGCCGTTCAGTGACGGTCTTGATGTCTTCGGCTGAATCGCGATGCATCACGAGAACCGAGTCGTCGGTTTCGACAATGATCAAGTCGTGAACGCCCAGAACCACTACCGGTTTCGACTCCGACCGTACATACGAGTTTTTCACGTTCGACAGGTAGACCTGACCACCGATGACATTCCCGTCTTCGTCGGCGTTTCCGAGGTCGTGTAACGTCGCCCAGGACCCGATGTCACTCCATCCGCACGACAACGGCAGTACGGCACCTCGCGTGGTCGGTTCCATTACGGCGTAGTCGACTGATAGTGGCTCGATGGCGTTCCAACTGTCGCTGTCAAGGAGGCGAGTGTTCCCCGTAAGCGTGGATTTTTCGTATGCGGTTGTCACAAGTTCATACAGCGCCGGGGCATGTATCTCCAGCTCGGTGAGGAAATCCGCTGCTCCAAACACAAAGATCCCCGCGTTCCAAAGGAATCCCCCCTCGAGATATCGGGTCGCCGTCTTGACATCCGGCTTTTCAACGAACGCCGCAATCCGGCTCGCTCCGTTCGCGATGGGTTCGCCGGGCTGGATGTATCCATACCCAGTTGCCGGGTAGGTGGGGATCACCCCAAATGTTGTCAGGTAGCCCTGGCCGGCCGTGGTGGTGGCCAGGCGCACCATGCGGGCGAACTCGGCGACGTCACCGATGACGTGATCGGACGGAAGAACCACAACGATGGCTTTCGGGTCCCGTTCGACCGCCGCCAAACATGCGCTGGCGACTGCCGGAGCCGTGTTTTTGGCCGCCGGTTCGATCAGGATCGATGGAACGGCGCCGACGGCTCCCAACTGATCAATAACGCGGTCGACATGGGCAGCCCCGCAAACGACCAGCGGTCCGTCGACGTTGCTCAGGGAGGTGAGCCGTGAGGCGGTGTCCTGGATCAGGGTGTTGGTCCCCGTGAGTGATCGAAACTGCTTCGGCATCGCCTTGCGAGAGAGTGGCCACAAACGGGTGCCGGATCCACCCGACAGGATTATGGGAATGATCAAGGCTATTTCCCCGTGAATATCGGAGAGCGTTTTTCCGCGTAGGCGACCATCGCCTCCATGAGGTCGGCCGACTGGAGGTGGGAAGCGTTGTAGAGCGCCACGTAGTCGAGAGCCTCGGCGACCGTTCGGCCCTCGTTGGCTCGCAAGATGTGCTTGGTTCCCTGTACGACCAGGGGAGAATTGGCGGCAATGTCCTCAGCCATGGACCGGGCGGCTTTGTGGAGGCCGGCAACGTCGTCGAATAGGTCGTTGACGAGTCCGATCTTCTCGGCGCGAGCGGCGTCGATGTCCTTGCCCGTATACGCCAGTTCGGCGACATGGCCGGAGCCAAGGATGGCCGGGAGTCGTTGCAGGGTTCCGACATCGGCCACGATGGCGATCTTCGTTTCCCGAATTGCGAACACGGCATCTCGGGTGGCGAGCCGGATGTCAGCGGCCGTAATGAGGTCGATCCCACCACCCAGGCAGTAGCCGTGAATGGCCGCAATGACCGGCTTGGGACAATCGGCCACGGCCGACAGTGCGGCCTGCATGCGCTTGATCTCTTGATAGGCACTCTTGGCTCTGGCGGCCGGTGAGTC
>JAENVV010000183.1 GCA_016650365.1 Acidimicrobiia bacterium | reverse complement strand
TCGGGTGCGCGCTCTGCACCCGGACGGTCGCTTTATCGAAGTGTTCGTCGATACACCGCTTGAGCTTTGTGAACGACGCGACGTCAAAGGGCTGTATGCGAAGGCCCGGTCCGGCGAGATCCAGGAATTTAGTGGAATCTCGGCTCCGTACGAACCGCCGACTAACCCTGAAATTCGAATCGACACCACTCGTCAACTTGAAGCGTGTGTGCAGACGATCGTCGACCGATTGGCACTTTGATTCGAGAATCGTCCACCAGGCGTCGTGGAGTCGCCGTCGGCAACGATCTCCAATCTCACCGAATGCCTGTGTCACAATCGATGTTGATCGTTGACTCGGCGCCCTGCTCAACGACGACCTCCAATGAGGGACAGCTGGGAAACGGACTTTCCCCAACGTCGACCCGGACGGTGTAGGAGCCAGGGGCCAGGTCGAGCGCGTAGTGGCCGGTGGTATCGATTGCCTGTGAGGCGACGACCTCGTCATTTTGGACGAAATCCACCATGCCCCGCACCGCGACCGGAAGGCAGGCGGGATCTCCGGGCCGTTCGACAGGGCAGGTAGGACCGGCCAAAACATTGCCCGAGACAGTCCCGGTGCCGGTTGATCGGCCTGTTTCCTGAGCTGAACACGCAGCCAGGATCAAGGTCAGAAGAATCAAGCGAGCGTTTCCCATGGCTTTTGGACGTCCTCTGCCAAAGATCGGTTCCAAATCCGGTGCCCGGGCGACCATGCCGGGTTCAATCCATGCGAGAATCCTGGCTCAACCTCGAAACACGAAAGTGGCCGTTCATGTATGAATCGTTGGCAAAGAAAGTCGTCCTGGTCACTGGTGCCGGCTCGGGGATTGGCCGGGCTATCGCTGATCGATTCGCGAACGTCGGGTCAAAAGTCGTCGTGAATGATGTCGATCCGGTCTCGGCGCAGGCTGCGGCCGACCGGATAAACGGGTCAGGAGGGTCGGCCCTGGCCGCCGTCGCCGATGTGTCAAACAGCAGTCAAGTCGCCGAGATGTTCGATACGACCGTCGAAACGTATGGACGGATCGACGTTCTCGTGAACAACGCTGGTCTGATCGGTCCGATGCTTCACTTTTTCGAAGCCGATGAAGCCTGGTGGCGCCGAATCATCGACGTCAACCTGACCGGGCATTTTCTCTGCTCCCATCGGGCTGCCCGGATCATGGCCAAAGCCGGCGGCGGCGTGATCATCAATATGAGTTCCGGTGGCGCGACCCAGTCGCATCGCTCGTTTACGGCTTATGACGCCACTAAGGGCGGAATCGAAGCTCTCACCAGAGCCATGGCCCTCGACCTTGGTCCATACAACATACGCGTGAACGCGCTGATGCCAGGGTCGATTGACACGACCGGGTTATCCATGGAGGAACGGATATACCGTGGCGAGAACGTCCCCCTCGGGCGCATCGGCGAGGCCTACGACATGACCGGGGCCGCGCTATTTCTTGCGTCCGACGATGCCGCCTATATCACCGGCGACGTCATCAAGATCGACGGTGGCATGACCGCCCAGCAGCGTTCAGCGACCGTCGACATCATGCCCCCATCGGGATTTCCTCGTGTCGAAGATCTCTGATTACCCGAGTGGGCGATGACCAAAATAAACGGCGCCTACGACGTCGTTATCGTTGGTGGGGCGCTCATGGGCAGTGCGATCGCCTATTTCCTGAGCGAGAACCCTGATTTTGATGGATCGGTCCTGGTCGTGGAGCCCGATTCAACGTACGTCAATGCTCAAAGTACCCGCTCGGGCAACAGCTTCCGGGAGCAATTCTCCAACCCGCTCAACATAAAGATCAGCCAGTTCGGGCTCGAGTTCTTGGCTGAGTTCCACGATCGAGTGATCGTCGATCGTGACGTGCCAGACCTGAATTTTCGAGGCACGGGCTATCTGTTTCTGGCCACGAACCAGACGGCGCTGGAGGTTCTCGACGCTGAGCACCAAATCCAACTGGCCAATGGGGCAGACGTGCGGATGCTCAATCCAACTGAGGTTGAGACCCAGTTCCCATATATGAATACGGATCGGTTGGTCGGGGCGCGTTTTGGTAGTGAACGAGAGGGATCGATCGATGGGTGGGCTCTGTTGCTGGGCTTTCGCCAGCGCGCCCGCCACAACGGTGTGACCTATCGGTCCGATCGGGTCGTGGATCTTGTACAGAGCGAAGGTCGGATCACCGGCGTGCGACTTGAATCGGGGGGTACTGTGGCCTGTGGCCACGTGGTCAACGCGGCCGGCCCGCGCGCCAAGCTCATCGCGGCGATGGCGGGCATCGAGTTGCCGGTCGAGCCCCGCTCGCGAACGACGTTTGTCTTCGACTGTCGCGCCCCGATCGAACAGAACGTCCCGCTTACCGTCACGCCTGAAGGAGTCCATTTTCGCCGTGAGCGGCAGCACTACGTGACGGGTGGCGTTCCGGTTGATGACCGGGCTGTCGGCTACGACGACCTGGAGACTCGCCACGGTGAGTTCGAGGAGTTGATTTGGCCGGTCCTGGCTTCCTACGTGCCCCAGTTTGAACGCATCGCGGTGGTCGCATCCTGGGGAGGCCAATACGCCTTCAACGTGCTCGATCACAACATGATCATTGGATCCGCCGGCGCCCTGCCCAACTTCGTTTTCGCCAATGGGTTCTCTGGCCACGGCCTGCAGCAATCTCCGGCGGTAGGACGGGGGGTCAGCGAACTGATCGTCTACGGTGCCTATCGCACGCTTGATCTCACTCCCCTGGGCTACGACCGGGTTACTCGCAATGAACCGTTTCATGAATCGGCCATTATTTAGCGGGAACCGCTCAACCATCCGTGACGTCCGATCCTTGACCATCGCCCTGCGGCGCCCGGGAGGATCATGCGTTCCGTTCACAACCAATCTGATCAAGGCTCGGGCCGGGCAGGCGGCGGGCAATTCGATCTCGGTCGACGCCAACGTTTTGAGGAGATCTACGCGATCGTCTACGAACCGCTTCAGCGCTACTTGCGGCGGCGAGCATCCATCGACGACGCAGATGAGGTGCTCGACGATGTTCTGCTTGTCCTCTGGCAGAGGCTCCCCACCTTGGCCGTAGATGACTGCCTCCCGTGGTGTTACGGCGTTGCCAGAAGGGCACTAGCCAATCGGCGGCGCAGCATGGCCCGGCGACAAGGTCTACTCGAGCGACTGGGCGCCCAGCCGGTTCAGGTGCCGATCGACGAAGTGGGTTTGGACGACTACCCCGCCCTGGCTTCGGCTTTCCGCCTTTTAGCCGAATCAGACCGGGAAGTTCTCAGATTGTGGGCGTGGGAAGGACTTGAGCCTCGCGAGATTGCGACCGTCCTGGGTACCTCGGCGAACGCCGTCAGCCTCAGACTCACCAAAGCCAAGAAAAAGTTGACCGGGTTGCTCGCCGGACAGAATCCCGACGATGCCGGACATAAAGAGCGTGAGAACACCGGGGAGCATCAATCGTGACGGAAGAATTGCGTAATAGCCTCAAACGCCTCGACCCGATGCAAGCCGCTGTGTCGACCGAATTACCGACGACCGAGTCGTCCAGGCATCGAATGGAGCGTGTCATGTCAACTACTACTCACCTAACCACTCCGCCAAGCGGGGTACGAACACCGAAGCGATGGGTCCCCGCGCTGGCAACCCTGGTAGTCGCGGCGATAGCGGTGAGCGTCTTCACCTTCGGCGGTGCAGGCACCGATCCTGCGCCGGTCGCCGGACCACCGTTGGAGTTATCGCTCGGAGACAGCAACGTGCTTGCCTCATGCATTATATTCGACGTTGCGATTCTCAGAGATATGCCGATCGCCTTTGAGGGGACGGTTACCGGCGTGGACGGTGCACGTGGGACGCTGACGGTTGATCATTGGTACAAAGGTGGCGCCGCTGCCGAGGTCGCCCTAACCGGCGGGTCAGCGGACATGGTTTCCCTCATCGGCGCCTTTCCGCTCGAGGTCGGGAGCAGCTATCTGATCGCAGCTACCGACGGAAACGTGAACTTCTGTGGATACAGTGGCCCCGCCTCTCCCGAGCTTCGTGGGTACTTCGAAGAGGCGTTTGGCGCATGACCGGTGGTTGCCACCAATGATTGTGAGGGTGGAGTGTCAGACCGATACTCCACCCTCCTTCGCGCCGTCATGCGGAATCGGACCGACCAGTCGGTTGCGCCTCCGGCCTTGTGCGTTTAGGCCATCCCGACCATCAGGCCAATTGCCGAAAGCCCCAGGGTGGCGACAGAGGTTGCCGTGGCAAGCGCGTAGCGATTCCGGGCAAGCGCAGATATCGTCGCCAGGCCGGGGATAGCACTGAGATAGGCAACCGTAGATCCAGGCATGAGCCATCCGATGGCAAGGAATACTCCAGCCCCTAACGCTCCCAGAGCCAGCAAGCTCGCGACGAGCCTTTCGGTTCGTTGACGGCCCATTCGAACCGCCAGCACCTTCTTGCCAACCGTGCGGTCGGACTCAAGATCGGGTAGCTCGAAGACGAGCATCATGGCGAGGTGAATGGGGAGCAGAGTTGCGATCGAAGCCCACAATGCCCCCGGCGGTCCTGACCCCTGGCTCGTAACGCCGATCAGGGGAACGAGTCCGATGACCACGAGGGTGGTCGCCATCTCTCCCCATCCCGTTTCGAGAAGTCGGACCGGCGGTATCGAATAAAGCCAGGAAACAAGCAGCGCGGCCAGCCCGAGGAGAGTGGCAAGCGGATAGGTTGGGAAGAGCCAAACGGCGATGCAGAGACTGAGGATCGTGGTGCCGATACCGGCGGTCAGGGCGGTTCGAGGAACAAGGGCACCATCGACCAGTACTCCACTCCCGCCTGAGAACAGCGTTCGATTGGTGACCGACCGGTCTACTTCTCGATCGGCATATTCGTTCAGAAAGTGGGCCGTGATCTGGGCGGTCGTCACCAAGCCCTGACCCAGTACATATCGGCCTGGCGTGAGCGACGGCGCGCTCACCGCACCAAGGGCATACATCAGTGCTCCACCGACGAGAAAGTGCGGACGAGCCAACCGGACAAAGTCGACCGCCATTCGAAGAGAAGGCGGCTTCATCGCGGTGCCATTCCGTTGTCGCACGCTAGATCACCGGTCACGGCAGGACTCCGAATCAGGAGAGGTCGCTGAGCGAATCGAGCATTGGCTGTAACTCAGGTAGTTCCTCGGCGTTGTTGGTGCTCCAGGTGTAGTGGACCGTGCCTTGACCATCGATGACAAACAGGGCTCGTTTTGCCAGGCCTACATGGCCCTTCCAGATGTCATACCGAACACCAAAAGCGCCCGACACCGCCCCCTCCCAATCCGACAACAGCGGAAAGTCGAGACCGAGTTCGCGAGCGAACGCCATCTGCGAGAACGTAGCCGATACGGCAATCGCCACCAGGTCGGCGCCGTGGGCCATGATCGTGGAGGAGATTGAGCCCAACTGGGCCAGCTCGGCCCCTCAGAACGCCCCGAAGTCGAAGACGTAGAACGCTACGACCATCGGTCGACCCTGCGTTCGAGAGACCGATTTGTCAAAGGTATGGCGGAGTTCGAAGTCGGGAGCCGGATCGCCAACCTGGAGCGGGGTCGATGCGGACGGAGAGAATCGAGCATGGTCCATTCCCCCATCTTACGGGGGCCTGACCGTCAACAACTGGTTAATCGCAAACCGTTCCCGGCTTCTCCCGGCGCCTCTTCCCGCTAACCAAGGGCACGTCCGAACAGGGCGACGACGATTGCTCCCCCGAGGATGAGTATGGAACCGGCAAGCATCCGCCGGTCCGGGCGTTCAAGACGATCTGACAGCAGCGCCGGGCCGACGAACAGAACCACCGGCGTCGAGAGTTGTTGCAGGCTCACGACGGCGCCGACCGGAATCAGGTCGAAGGCGGTCCATTGGGCAGCTACGGCAAAGCCGGCAGACGCTCCTCCCAATACCAACCACGGCAACATCGACCGATTCAGGCGAACCCATTGGCCGGTGATGGCTCTGGTGGATAGGTGCATGCAGGGCACCGTCACGGCTAGACCAGCGACCAGGCCAACCAGTGCACCATCGAATCGGGCGAGACCGAAACTGACGAAGAGTGGACTGATCGAGAACAGGAGTGTCGCGGCAAGGACGGCGGTTAGCCCCGCGGCAGGTGCAGAGACCTTCGACGGATTCCGCACGGCCACGATGGCCACGCCAACGGTGACAACGATGACTCCAAGCCACGTGATGGGTTTAAGGCGCTGGTCAATGACCAAAGCCGCCATGAGTGCTGCCACCACCGGGTTGATCGACAGTACGGACGCGGTTCTTGACGGCCCGATTCGCTGTTGACTGAGAGCGAAAAGGGTCCATCCGCCCAGGAAGTGAACGAGAGCCGCCGCGACAAACCACCCGGCGGCCCGCGGCGGTA
>JAENVV010000182.1 GCA_016650365.1 Acidimicrobiia bacterium | reverse complement strand
TGATCGACGATGATCGCCGTCGTCAGCCCGTCGAGGACGTCGACCTCGGGGCGGGCCATCGTTGGCATGAAGCTCTGGACAAAAGCACTGTATGTCTCGTTAATCATCCGCTGAGATTCGGCGGCGATCGTGCCGAACACCAACGAGCTTTTCCCGGAGCCGGAAACGCCGGTGAACACCGTCAGCCGGCGCTTGGGTATCTCGACGCTGACATCCTTCAGGTTGTTGACCCGTGCGCCCTGGACACGGATTAGATCGTGGGTATCCGCGGCGTGGGTCATGGTCAGACCGCCGGAAGCCAAACGGCGTAAGACTGGGAATCGGTGATATTCATGGCGCCAATCCTAGGGAAACGAATCGCGGCCCCATGGGGTCACAGGAATTGCCGGTTGCCTACCGGGCCGACCGCTACCTCCAGGTCCAGTCGTAGGTGCAACCGAGACCCATCAGACCGTTCGACGAGTACATGCGGGTTGTTGCAGATCGGGCATGACGGCTCTCGCTGCTCGCTGGTCCACTCTTGGGTGTACTGCCAGAGCTCACACCGAGGGCAGAACCCCCAACGCTCAGGGCCAAACGACATCAGCGTGAGGCGGACTCGTGTTCGGACCGCTCCATTTCGTCGAGGACTCGACGAGCCATCATCATCGGGCCATCGGTTCGGATATGGACTTCGCGGAACGGACCATCCGGGTAGTGAACCATCTTCTGTTGTTCCTCCAACGCCCATAAGTCTTCTTGTACGACGGTCGGAGCGGTCTCCACCAACACGTCGAGGAGAGACCGATCGGGGTCTTTCGCCCACCGACTGCCGGCCGGGGTGTTGATGGATCTCCGCCAGATCACGTGCTCATCGTCGACCGGGGTGATGGTCTGGTACAGGACAAACGATCGTTCCTCGGCCGTGCCCAGCTTTCCGGGCGGTGCCACCGCGATGATTACGTGGAACATGGCCGGTCCCACCATTCGATGTGTTTGTAGCTGATCACCGATTTCGACGCCGAAGCGGTCTCTCGTCATAGGTGGAAACACGAAATCTTTGCGGGGACGGTACGTGGCGATTACGGGTATGCCGTTTTCCTCCGAGCGTTCGATGTCGACGGCGACTTCAGCATCGGCCCTGCTGCCGATGTTGCCCGAATGAAGAGGGTAGAAGTGGGTCAGATCGAGGAGATTCTCGATGAGGAGTCGGGCAGCTGCGGCAACGGGCATCGGTTCGGTGTTCCCGGTCTCCCACGAATCGGAGGCGATCTCCGGTGTGCGGGGAGGCGTCACCCGGGTCGAAGCAGCCGGATCGCCGGGCCAGACCCACACCAGCCCGTCTTGTTCCACGGACGGGTACTTGTAGATCCTGGCCCGCTCGGGGAGTCGGTCACTCCGGTCACGGAGAGCGGGAATGTCCACGCATTGTCCGGTTAGATCGTAGGCGAAACCGTGATACGGGCATTGGAGGATATCGCCTTCGAGAATCTTCCCATCCCAGAGGGGGAAGCGTTTGTGAGCACAGCGCGCGTCGAAGATCCCAACCTCGCCATCTTCGGATCTCCAGGCAACCATTGGCCGATCGGCGATCGTGTGTCCGGACGGTTTTCCTACCTCGAACTCAGTTGAGAAACCTGCCGCATACCAACAGTTGTGGATCAATTCCAGCTCCTTTGGACCGGCCGTAAGTCGGATTCAAACGGCTGGGTGTCTTCTCGTCGTCGGCCCGGCACACATGATATGCCAGGACGGATCCTTACGTCTGCAACCAACGGTACCAAACGATCGGGCAGATCTCTTTGTGATGCGCTTCTGACACCGGATCCGCACGTCTTGTTCCAAACCGTTGCAGTTCTCCCGTGTTACGAGAGAACTGATTGTCAATCCTCGGGGAGACCCGCAAAGTCGCGCTTGGTCTGCTTGTACCAGCCCATACTTTTGATCGGGTGCTTCCAGCGCCCCTTCATGTCCTTCAAGGCGCCTTCGTGAGCCACATCGCCGCCGGCGACGATCTCGTTCAGGTGGTTGTCCTGGGCCTGGATTATCGCATCGGCCGTTGCTCCGCTGAGTGCGAGATCGCAAGCTCCACCCAATTGCCTACATGTCATGGTTTTCATACGTGTCTTTCCGTTGGGTAGTTCGTTTCACTGTTTCAGGCTTGAGCAATGCGGACCAGATTGCCGGACGGATCACGCACGGCAAAGTCGCGGGCGCCCAAAACTGATCGGCTGGTTCCGACACGATCTCGGCGCCCGAATCACGCACCTTGTCGAAGGTGGCGTCGAGGTCGTCGGTGAAGAAGTGGTACCAGTGTGAGATTGTCATTTTGACTCCGACGAAAATAAGTATGCCGCCGAGGGCGTGCGACAGGTAGTGGAAGCGTTCTCTGGTGTTGGCGAGAAGGAAATACATAGCTCGTAGACCCAGGATGGCGAAAGCATTCGATGCGAACACGAGGAACGGTAGGTTCGAAACCGCCAGAATGGCCGGTACCGAGTCGACTGCGAAGATGATGTCGGTGACTTCGACGACGAACAGTGCCGCTAGCAGGGGCGTTGCGGCAAGTCGGCCGTCGAGCTTGGAGAAGAACCTGTGTCCATCGAGATGTTCGGTCACCGGCAGGATCTTGCGCAGAAGACCGAGACCTCGCGTGGCCTCCGATTGGACCTCGCCAGCCCGGTGGCGGATGATCTTGGCCCCGGTGAAGATCAGGAACGCCCCGAAGACGAGCAGAATCCACCAGAGGCGGCCGATCAGGGCGGTGCCGAGGAGGATGAAGACCGCTCGGAGGGTCAACGCACCAAAGATGCCCCAGAACAGGACGCGATGCTGGTATTTGAGGGGGATCGAGAGGCTGGCGAATAGCATCGACCACACGAACACGTTGTCGACGCTGAGCGATTTCTCGATGAGGTAGCCACTGAGGTACTCGCCGAATGCGTCGGCGCCGTACGCCAGGGCGATCACTCATGAGAACGTCAGTCCGCAGGTCACCCAGGTGATCGATTCGATGAGTGCCTCTCGCGGGGTGGGGGTGTGAGCTTCGCGATAACCGACCCGGGTTAGGCCCAGTGTGCCATCGGAAGTCCGGCTACCGGACTCGTGAAGTAGGGGATCGATGTACCGCGGAGGCTTCCAATGTATACGGTCTTGAGGTCGGAGCCTCCGAAAGTAACGCTTGCCATCCATGGGGCGATGCTGCCGCCCGCAGCCAACATGTGTTCCGGTTTGACCTCATCCTTCCAAAAGGCGTTTAGGAATTCCTGTCCGGCCGGATGGCCGAGGTCATCATCAAGAATTATCCGGAGGTCGCCCTCGGGCGTGATCGCGAAGATCTGATCGTTGAAGACGTGGGTGCCCCACAGGTTCCCGTATTCGTCGAAGGCGATGCCATCGATCAGGGCACCGTGGTTGTTCGGCCCAAAAACCTCATAATCCGTAAGCGATCCGTCAGGGAGAACCCGCATCCGACTGACCTTGGGTCCACACGTTTCGGCGATGTAGAGCCACTCTTCGTTGGAGTCGAGCCGGATCTCGTTCGTGAATGCAAGGCCGTCGGCCACGATCCGGATGCCACGATCGTCTACCAACACGATACGGCCGTCTGCCACGTTGGGCGAAATGGCCGTCATCCAGTTCGGGATCATCGTCGAAATGGTGATGTAGATCCGATCTTTCGAGTCGCGGATGACGAAGTTGACCTTGCCGATCGGTTCTCCATCGACGGAATCGTAGAGCACCGTATTCTCACCAGACCGGGTCATTCGTTCCAAGCGGTCCGTTCCGAAATTCGAAATGAGCAGGTCACCATTCGAAGCAAACGCCATGCCATTTGGCAATGTGCCTTTGGTGAACCGGCTGGCCTCGTCGCTGGCGTTCGCAAAGCTGCTGGCCGCTCCCTGGATGATGAGTTCCTGGTCGCCCGACCTGGTGTCGATCCTCACCACCCCACCCCGGGCGTCTGCCGCCCACAACATTCCATCCGGTTCGGCCAGGATGCATTCGGGCCTCTGTAGGCCCGAACCGACATACGCAATGGTCGAGCGGTCGACCTCAAATCGGTCAATCGGATTCACCATGGGTCAAACCGCCGGGCTCTCGGCGTCGAAGTCGGGGACTTCGAGGGTCGGGAGGATCTCCTGCATGAAGGCGGTCAACTCCTCTGCGACCACTTCCTTCGGGGTCTGGGCATAGTGCCATATCAAGGTGATGTATTCCGACGGAACCCGCTCGATGAGTTCTTGCCACAATTCCTTGGATCGCTCCAGGGAGCCGCCGATGAATATGTCGGACTCCTTCATGCTGGCAATGTGATCGGTATCAGGATCGTTGGGGAATTGTGGGAAGAATGGACCGTAGAAGTTCTTGTAGATATCGAGGTCATAGTCCAGCAGCCGTTGGTCGTATTGCGCTTCGTCTTTGCAGACGTGGGGCCAACGTACGATGTTTTGCCGCTCACCCAACCGCCGGTTGATGCCGGCCGCAGCCGCTGACTTGACGTAGAGCTGGGCGTGCTTCTCGATGTCTGACGTCTTCATGAAGTAAGTGGGAATGAAGCCCTTCTGTGCGCAATAGACGATTGTTTCCGGGCTCTTCGAAGTTGCCATAAACACGAGCGGGTGGGGATTCGTATATGGCTTTGGCACTACCGAAACCCGCCGGACCACGCCATCTCCGTCGATCTCACCAGGCGCCCCCGCCTTTGATGCGATCTCATGGGCGGGATATCCCACGATGCCGGTATCCAGTGGGTACGGGGCAACATAGCTGTCGCCATCGAGCACAACCGACTCCTCTGTCCAGCATTTCAGAAGCATTTCGGTCTTTTCTTCGAAGAGTTTGCGGTTCAGAAGATCCTCGTCGCTCTTATCGCCGAGGGTGGCAACTGCCTGGGAGTGTTGGCCGAGAATGTTGGCCCATCGAGACTGGTATCCCCGTGCCAGACCGACGAAGAACTTGCCCTTGGTTAGATGGTCGAGGATGGCCGTCTCTTCGGCTACGCGAATCGGATCCTGGGTCGCCATCACATATCCGAGTGCTCCGACATAGGCGTTTTTGACAATGGCAGCCCAGTATCCGTTGAGGACGCCGGGGTTGGGACCGACTTCGTAACCTTCCGAGTGGAGGTGGTGTTCGATTGTCGAAATGCCCCAGGCACCGAGGTCGTCTGCTAGGCGGACCAGGTCGGTCCAGTCATGCAAGACTCGATGATATAGCTCGCTATTACGGCCAATAGGGGCCTTGGCTATGCGATCCGCTTCATCGTCGGCGGGCATCATCGGATAGATCTGGACTATCAGTTTCGGCTGTGCCATTCGGGTCCTTCGCGGTAGCTCTCGACGATTTCCATATTTCTCATAATCTATCGACCGCATGACCCCCATGCGCCGTATGCTTCGGATCCTCAACCATTTGGAGAGGAGCACCCCATGACAATTCCGCTCTACAACTTTCTCGATGTTGCCGACGGACTGCAGGAAAACCAGTTCGGTATCGGTCACCGCACCGTCATAAACTCGCTCGACGATTTGGATCCCATCTATAAGCGACTTCTTGATGAACCGGTGACCGGCGTGTTTTCCGTGATTGCCCCGGATGGGCGTCCCAGCTTGACGCCAATGTGGTTCGATTACGACGGCGATAAGGTTCTCGTCAACGTCGCTGCCCATCGGAAGAAGACTGCGTGGATCAAGGCAAGTCCTGAGCTTTCGCTCATCCTCGTCAACCCTGAGAATGCATACCACTGGGTGTCGATGAAGATCACCGTCGAGCGGGAGATACATGAGGACGATCCGGCGGAAGGCAAGCGAGCTGCCGATCAGGTCGACAAGATCTGGCGGAAGTACACGGGGGATGAAGGTGTCTATGGGTTGCGCGATCCGGCCGGTCACGAGAGGCGCATTCTGTTCGAGTGTCGCGTCGACAAGGTGTCCACCTTCGGCAAGCCGTAGGCGTTCGTCCTGATGCCACTGACGGGGAAAGTGGTCGTCGTGACGGGAGCCGGCGGGGGTATTGGCAAGGCAATCGCCCTCAAGTGTTCGGTGGCGGGCGCGGATCTCGTGTTGGCATCTCGCTCCCGTGATTTGCTCGAAGTGGTCGCCGACGAGGTGACGGCGCTGGGCCGTGAGGCGGCGGTCGTTCCAACCGACGTAACGGATGGTGGTTCGGTTGAGGCGCTAGCTGAGGCGACCTACGCGCGGTTCGGTCGGGCGGACGTACTCGTCAATAACAGCGGGATCGCCGGTCCGACTGCCTTGACGTGGGAGACCGATGTCGACGAATGGCAGGAAACGTTGGCCGTCAACTTGACCGGGCCGTGGCTGTGTTGCCGGGCTTTCATCCCGAGGATGATCCCTCACCAGTCGGGCAGCATCATCAATATCGGATCAATTACCGGCAAACGACCGTTACTGGGCCGGACCCCGTACGCGGCGACGAAAGCCGGTTTGATCGGAATCACCCGAACCATCGCCGAGGAGGCCGGTCCGCATGGGATTCGCGTGAACCTTGTCTCACCGGGAGCCGTAGAAGGTCCCCGAATCGACCGGGTATTCGAAGCGCAAGCGAAGGCAACCGGATCGACCCCCGAACACGTTCGCAGCAACTTCGAGAGGCTCTCACCGATGGGGAAGATCGTTACCGCAGAGCAGGTTGCCGATGCCGTGGTGTTCCTGGCATCGGATCACGCCTCCGCCATCACCGGCATCGACCTCAACGTTACGAATGGCATGGTGATGTACTGAGCCGAATGTGCCCCGAGACCGTCGGGCGGGCCGCTCCGGGTCGGATACACGGGTGCCGAGGGACCTCTTTCGCGAATACGAGAAATCCCGAATCGTCCTACCCCGGCGCCCAGAGCACCGGTTCCGTGGGCGAAGTTATCGGGATTCCTGCCACGTCACTTGCCATTGGGCAGCCCGCTGTTCGGGACCCCGGCTTGATTTGAGGATTCGATGATCGAGAGGATCTCGGGGGCGGTGAGCTTGTTGCCGAGGGTCGGCATGGTGGGTCCGGGGATATCCAACCCTTCCCGGATTATCTGGAGTAGAAGTTGGTCAGGGCGATGCCAAGTGTGGCCGCTGGAGTCATGGGGAGGTGCCGGATACGTGCCGTCTGCCTTCGGGATCTTCCAGTCTGGTTCGTCAGGCGGGTCGGCCTGGTGACATGAGGCGTACTGCACCGCGCACAGCTCCTGACCGGTCTCAACCTGCTGTTTATCGAGGTCAGGATAAGGCTATGCGACATCCTCGGGAGCGAAATATGTGATCGTGGTAGGGGTGTCGCTCCCCGAGAATGAAGAACAGGCCGACAGTGCAAGGAAGGTTGCCGCCAATGTCGCGCGCAGCCGCCGGAGCGGTCTGAAGTCATGGTCGGGGTGAGCTACTACCGCGAGGAAGTATCAGCGCGAATTTCGACCCGTGTCCTAAACCTGGAGAGCTAGCCGTCAGGTCTCCACCGTGCATCCTTGCCAGGCTCCTGGCAATCGTGAGGCCGATCCCCGTACCGCCGGGTAGGGATCGGTCAGCCCGGTAGAAGCGCTCGAACACCATCGAGAGTTGTTCTTCGGAAAGACCCCGGCCCGTGTCGGTGACCGTGACCCGCAGGAGTCCGGGTGGTTGATCGATCCTCACCTCGACGCGCCCGCGGTTCGGGGTATAGGACAACGCGTTGCCGATCAGGTTCGTGAGGACCTGGGCCATGGTCGCGGTCGACCGCGACCATGGCCCGTGCATGAGGTATGGATACGAGTTCGACGTTCTGGTCGGTGAATTGGGGGCGCAGTCGGTCGGCTACCTCGGTGCTCAAGGCCGCCAGGTCGGTCGACTCGAGGCGCAGGTCTATTCGGCCCTCTTCGGTTCGAGACAGTGTGCTGAGATCGGTGGTAAGGCGCTCCATCCGGCGGGCTTCCCGAACGCTGGCCGCCAGGGTCTCGCCAAAGAGCGGAAATTTCTGAAGAGCAGGCCGATCCCAGCCAGGATCGGTCGTGATCTGCCTACCGAGAGCGCTGATCAGGGCCGCTTGGTGCCTGTTTGTGGGGTGATGGGATGGAGCAGGGCACCGGTAAGACTCGACACCCGACCGTTGTCCCAGCGCACTTCGACGGTGCCGTCCCGAACACCTACGACGACGCCGGTGCGTGGCCGCTGCCTGATCTTCTTCGTGCGCTCTTCTACGTGTTGGCCCTTCTTTAACATGGACTGCTCCCTTGCGTGTCCTGCTCGAATTGTATGCGCATCGGCGGTAGCCGGTCTGATAATGGAGCGCGGTTTTGGGTGGCTTCGGAGTTCGGTCGGTAGGAAGGGAACCAGGCAACCGCCTGTTCCGTGCATCTAGTATCGGCGCTGTGTCCGAGCAAGAGGTCGATGATTATCTAGCCGGTCTTGACCAGGCAAAGCGGACCACTCTCGAGGAGTTGCGTCAAAGCAATCTGGCCGTTATTCCCGACGCTGAACAGGGCATCTCGTATGGCATGCCGGCGTTCAAGCTCAACGGCAAGACGATTGCTGGCTTCGCAGCATTCAAGAATCACCTCAGCTACTTTCCTCATAGCGGTTCGGTGTTGGCGGAGTTGCCTGAAGATCTTGCCTCGTACGTCACCTCGAAAGGAACGCTCCAGTTTCCTATCAACGAGCCGCTCTCGAATGGATTGGTAGAAAAGCTCATCGCGGTCCGGATGCGCCAGATCGGTTCCGTTTGAAGGGGTGGCCTACAGCAAGTGGGGATTAGCGGCGAAGTCGTTCGCCGGCGCGAATTGGTATGGACAGGCGGTTGTCCGTCGGCGACAGCGGGCAACTCCACCGGGAGTCGTGAACACAGGACGGGTGGTAGGAGAAGTTGAAGTCGAGGGTCACGCTCTCTCGATCATGACCCAGGTCGGCTCCCTTGGCGGTGTCGAGTAGATATCGCCCGCCGCCATAAGTCTCGGTCCCATTTGTTGCGTCGCCGAACGGCACGAACACTCCGCCTCCGTAGTCCTGGAGCCAGTACAGGGTGAGCGTTCCGTCAAACGACCCGAGACGGAACCGGGCGCGGCCGAAGGTCCGGGTCGGAGTCGAGCCCGCACCGCTGTGGGAGACATGGATCTCGGTCTCCGGTACGGGCTGCACGATGGCGGTGAGACGCAGGTCAGGGTCGTAGTCCCAGTATTCGAGTCCAGCGAAGGATGCTCGGTTCGGAGCCGGCAAGGGACTCCGGGGATGGGTTCGAAATAGTTCATTGCGGGTCGCAACCCAATGCGACCAGCCAGCGGACGGTTCCATCTGGCGCACCCGGACATAGAGATCAGACATGCGGCGCCGGTAGTCCCACAGGTCGAGTGTGGTGCCGGGCTCGTCGATGGACGGCTGCATTAGCGAGCCCACCCGGTCACCGGCAAGGCCGAGAGCGGTGGCGGAACTCTTGGATGCATCATGGTGGATGTCCTTTGCCTTGCGCTCCAATCTAGGTCGACAATGAGGAAAAGCCCCGACCAGGCCGGGGCTCTTCCTCATGTCTCTTTCGGTCTGCGATCAGCTGTCGATGAGACCATTTTCGACCAGGAAATCGTGGGCGATCACGTCGGCGTCTTCGGGAGCGAAGAATCGCTCGTTCATCGCGATGAGTTGGTCGGTGGTGATCGTTGCACTGATCTTGTTGATCAGATCTGTCAGCTCATTTCCGTACTCGTCGAGGATTGCCTGGCTGACAACTGGAACGATGTTCTCGGCCGGCTGTAAACCAAGGTCGTCCTCAAGGGCAAGGAAGTCCTCGATGAACAGGTAGGTCGTGAAGAACAGACCCGCATCGATCTCTCCACCGTTGAGGGCCGCCACCGTCAGGGGTCCACCGGCGTCAAGCGCTTTGAACTCGCTGATATTGAGACCGTACACACTCTCAAGTCCGAGTTGGCAGCGTGGCCGTTCTGGGCATTCGGGCGGTCCGCCCAGCACAAAGTTCTCGACCTTCGAAAGATCTGAGACCTTGGACAGGCCGAGTTCGTCGGCCAGGGCTTTCGTGACAACAAACGTGTTCTTGTCTTCGGCTGGCGCTAGATCGAGCACGGCC